>JAJRRR010000222.1 GCA_024279285.1 Planctomycetota bacterium | reverse complement strand
CTTGAGCTGCTCTTGATAAGAACCACGGCTTCGGGCGTTGACCCGAATGGAATGGCAGCCCAGGAACTTGCCGGCTTCCACCCATTTGTAGTGGTTTTCCACGGCTTTTTGGCGTCGTTTAGGATCCGGATCGCCCAGGGCCCCTTCGCGGTCGATCATGATCAGCAGGATTTTTACTCCGGCACCTTGGGCCCGTTGTTTCAGCTCGCGCAAGTAGTTTTTGTCTTTGGCCTTGTCAAAGAAGAACTGGTTGACCAGTTCCACGGCGTCGATGCCGAAGGTTTTTCGCGTAAAGGGGGCAAAGTCCAGGTGGTCCAGTTTTTTGGCAAACAGCATGCGGTGCAGGGCCCATTGGGCCAGAGAGATTTTGTACAAGGGTTCTTTTTCCTTGGCAGGGCAATCCCCACTGAGCCAGCCCCAGGCCCAAACAGCACCGGCTGCCATGCTCATCTGACTCAAAAAACCACGACGCGAAACGCTCTCACGCATGTTCTTCTCCTTGTTGCCACAGCCCAATTTCGCTCCACACCTTCATGGACGGTATGATAGACCGCCCTAGGCAACAAAGCAACGAGCTCACCCGGCGAAGGGCTATCTTCGGCGGCTACGGAGTTGGTTGATTTTGTACTGCAAGTACATCACATGGAAGAAAAAGGTGGCCAAGGCGGAGAGTCGGGCTCGTGAAACACCTTGGCTTTGCAGGTGATCCTCCAGCACCCCTTTGGCGCGGAACGAGCCAACCAAGACGAGGACCCCAATGGCCACCGGCACTCCCACGGCTACCAGCATCAACAGCCACACGCCCAAGGCTGCCGCTCCCTGAGCCGATTCTTCCACAGTGGCCGCCAAGGCAAACCCTGTGGTCAAACAGCTCAACAAGACCATCAAGGGGCCATAGCCGATCAACATAAGGATGGGAGCCAGTACCAATCCGTTAGAAAGTTTTCGGGAACTTCGCAGCCGGTTCAGACCTTCCTGGTTGTGGAGCAGCCACAAAGCCGGATAGACCATCCAAGCAGAACAGACCGTCAACAGCACCACCAACCAAGTGCTGATGCGAGGGATCAGTTGCAAAGGATCGGTGACAGAAGGGATGGAAGCTGGAGAGGGAGCTTGGGGAGAAGGTGGCGAACTGAGGTCTGGAACCTCTCCTGGGGGTGGCGGCGAAACTTCGGCCGGTAGTTGGTCCGCGGCCGCCGCGGGAGCCAGCAGTTGATCGCAATGGGGGCAGAGGGCCTCATCGGGCCGAAGCTCCGGAGGCAGAATCACTGGCGCTGAGCAGTGCGGGCAAGTGATGGTCTGCTCTGAAGGTGGAGTCTCCACCGCAGGAGGCGGAGTGGAAGGGGCGGCCTTGGGCAAAGGAGACTCCGGTTGGGCCGAAGACTCAACGGAAGGAGACGGGGGTGGAGAAGTCTCGGGTTGGGAGCGAACCGGTTCGGCTGTACCCGTCAATTCTCCGGGTATCACAAATGCCCGTTGGCACTTGGGACACCGCACCGTGCGGCCCGCCAACTTCTCCGAGGATGCCCTCAGCTTGGCCTGACAGTGCGGACACACGATCTGCGGCATGGAACTGCTCCTGAAAACTCTGCGGGGGTAACCCGCTTTGGAATTCGTTCCGCCTAGCCGGAACTTTTCCCGACGAGGTTGCCTGTGCACACGACCCGCCCTTCATCTAGCTTGCAGGGGGGGGCCGGACCTGCTAGGGGCTGAAGCTCTGAGCTTTGCAGTACGAATCAAACACTCGCACTCGCTTCCAATTGTGTTTGTTCTCCTCAATAAACTTCAGGTGTCGGGGATGGGTCTGGTATTTGTCGTGAGCGGCCTTGTTCTTGAACACCAGATGCAAGGCTACATCAAACTCCAGGTCGTTAACCTCTCGGGTCAGTTCTTCCACACGCGTACCTGCGGAAAAGTAAAGGGTGCCTTCGTGCCCGGACAGATACTTCACACAAGCCTGGACCAGTTTGGCTTTGGCCTCGGGCGAGTTGTCCTTGAGTGTGAAAAACACCATGTGAGCCAAGGCGGGCCCTTGGGCTTGTGAGGTGGCTTGCGTCTGTGCAGTGCTCATCACCCACACTCCTGCAAAAAATGCCAAAGTCAAAGCAACACCGGCGGCAAAAGTTCTCATGGCAAAACCCTTTTGCTAGTTGGAACCCGATTTTCAACCACAGGGCATTGTTTTTCATGCAGCGGGGGAATGCAACCTGGTGGGACTTTTCCTAGCCAGACCAAGTCAGCCGTCTGCCGAGGATCGTTGGGCAAGATGCTCAAGCCACTTTTTCAGCAGGGGGCGGAGGAACCGCCGGGCTTGTTGGGCGATGCCAGGGGAGGTGCTTTCCCGCGGTCCGGCCACATTCAGCACGCGAATCTTCTGCTCCAGCAGCCACCGGAGAACTTCTTCTGAGGAAGGCGACTTGTCCAGCCGAACCACCAAGAAGGGTTTTCCCAGCGCTTGGGCGTCCAAGCGAGTTTGTCGGGTTCCGCCTGTCAGGGGACCACGAGCCAGGATCAAAGTGCCGTCACTGTGTTGGACATTCAGCCGGGTGCGATGACGGTAATAGGGGGAGGGGGCTTCCTGAAGGGGATATTTGGCCGGGATGGTGCCGTCTTCGGCGCGCCGTCCCCGAGGGCACCAACCTCCAGCCGGAATACCTAACTGGAGAGCTACATCCAAAGCAGCCCGATCCACGCCTGTTTGGCCCCCCGAGATGATCTTCACGGAACTTCGCCCCCGAGGAGTCCGGCGGGAGGCACGAGAAGGGGATTTGCCATCTGGAGCCATAGGGGCCAGAACTGTCGTGCTTTCTGGAGTGCCGATTCTGCTCAACTTAGGGATTCAGAACTCCCAGCCACTGGGCCATCAACGCCGCCAAGTTATAAACCAAGTGGACCAAAATAGCCGCCACCAGCCAGGGCAGGAAGCGTTCGGTGTGAGGGACTTCTCCTTCCTGGACGGATTGTTTCCACAACCGGACCACTCCCCAGCCACTCAAAAGAGTGCACAACACATGCAAGCCCACGCACACCGTCCATCGCCACAGCACCAGCCAGTCAGGAGGATTGGGAACATAGACGAACAGGTACAAAAGATTCTCGATCGCGGCAAAAATCAGTCCACTGGCGGCCATGGTGAAAAGGATCTGCCCTGGGGAACGAAACCACCAGGGGCGTTTTCGGGCCACCCAGTAGGGCAAGGCGGCTTTCATCACCTCCTCCAGCACGGGAGCTCCCAAAGCCCCTGCCAGGAGCAACGCTCCCGAGTTGCCTACTCCTAACAGCGTGCCCAACACCCCCCAAGGACCAGACAGCAAAGCCACCAGCACGCACAACAGATAGCTTTTCCAAGCCGGAAACTGCTCCCGTTGCCACTGAACCCAACGCCCGTAAGTCCAAACTTCCTGGGGCGGAGGGCCCCAAGTGGCCCGTATGGCCGGCTCGTCCCATACGGATTGCTCCGGGTCCCAAGTGCCTTGAAACTGGGAATCAGGATGCATCATGAGCAGAAGCGGGCGCTGGAGAGGATTGGGGCAATTGGGCCACATAAGCCGTGCCGAAAGCAAGCACCGAGGCCATGGGCATGCGTCCTGGGGCCGTGTTCCCTCCTACATCCACCGACTCAATCCTCAAGTTGCACACGGCGTTGTAGCCCAAGGCGTGTGCTTGTTCCAAGACGCGCAAGGTGGCCTCTTGGCGTGCTCGTTCCAGCATACGCTCGTAGCTTTGGACTCGGCCTCCCACCAGGTTGCGCAACGAAGCGGCAAAGCTCTTAAAGTAATCCGAAGCCACCACCACTTCGCCCACGAGCATCTGAGGCGGCATAGAGCTCGGAACCGCGTAGGGAAAATTGGGCAAGTCGCTCACCAGCATGTGTTGCAACCGCTGGTGTCGCAGGGCGATGGAGTGGAAGTGATGGGCTTCGGTCCAGGAACCGACACT
This sequence comes from Planctomycetota bacterium, assembly GCA_024279285.1. Taxonomy (GTDB): domain Bacteria; phylum Planctomycetota; class Planctomycetia; order Pirellulales; family S012-138; genus S012-138. The sequence goes on along the minus strand of JAJRRR010000222.1, from coordinate 2,141 downwards.
GAAACCTAACACCAGCAGCACGACCACTGTTGCCAAAGTGCACAGCAACTCGACCATGTCTGCTCCTCAAAAGCCGAAGGAATCTCTTTCAAGCTCTGTCGGCCTTGGGGGGTCTAGGCTTGGGGTGTTTCGGGCTCCACGGGTTGAGCCGTTTGTGGTGGCTGTTCGGGATGAACCACTACCGCCGTGCCGTACACATACATTTCCGCGGCCCCTTGGGTTACGGCACTGGTGCTGAAACGGACATTGACGATGGCGTTGGCCCCGAGCTGCTCGGCCTGCTGGATCATCCGCTGCATGGCCTCGCGGCGGCTTTCGGTCAGAAGCTCGGTATAGCCGCGTAGCTCTCCTCCCACCAGGTTCTTCAGTCCGGCTGCGATGTCCCGGCCCAAGTGCTTGGCCCGAACCGTGTTCCCCTGAACCAACCCCCGAAGCTCCACGATGCGATAGCCCGGTATGTACTCCGTGTTGACCACGATCATAGCGATCCCCTTCCGGTAGTTTGCATCGGCAAAGACAGCCCTAATCAAAGTTAAACTCTTGCTCTAGGATCGTCCAACGATCAGGGCGATATTCTGTCCGCCAAATCCGAAGCTGTTGGTCAGGGCATACTGGATCTGGGCATCTCGGGCCTGATTGGGCACATAGTCCAGATCGCAGTCGGGATCGGGTTCTTCGTAGTTGATCGTGGGCGGAATCACACCGTGCTGGAGAGCCAACACGCAGATGATCAACTCCGTCACTCCGGCCGCCGCAATCAGATGCCCCATCATGCTTTTGGTGCTGGAAACAGGCACCTGATAAGCATGCTGACCGAAGACCTTTTTAATGGCCAGAGTTTCCACGCGGTCGTTGACCGGGGTACTGGTGCCGTGGGCGTTGATGTAGCCGATTTGCTCAGGCTTCAGCCCAGCATCGTCCAAGGCCATTTGCATGCAAGCGGCCGCCCCGCGTCCCTCCGGATGGGAATCGGTGACCCGAAACGCATCCGCCGTGGACCCGTAGCCCACCACTTCGGCATAGATCCTGGCCCCGCGTTGCTCGGCCAACTGGCGGTCTTCCAGCACTATCATGGCTGCCCCTTCGCCCAACACAAATCCGTCCCGGCGGCGATCAAAAGGTCGGCTGGCCCGAGTGGGTTCCTCATTCTGAGTGGAAAGAGCCGTCAGCAGATTGAACCCCGTTACTCCAAAAGGATGAATCATGCTGTGCGTTCCCCCGGCGATCATCACTTGTGCCTCGCCGCGACGGATGATTTCCACCGCTTCCCCCACTGCTTGGCTGCTGGCCGCACAAGCGGTCAGGCAGTTGGCATTTGGTCCCTGGATATTGAACACACTGGCGATGTGAGCCGTGGGCATGTGAGGCTCTTGTTCCAGCTCCAGCACCGGATTCAGCTCCTGCAAGCTTTGGCGATGAAACCGGGCCAAGTCCAATTGCCCCTCTTCGTTCAGAGCCTCCACCACCATTTGGCAAAAGCGGAAGAAGTCCTGGTGTCCTTCCCCACTGCCCAGATAAATGCCCACTTGGGTGGGATCCACACGCTCCAGCTCCAGCCCGGAGTCTTCCAGTGCTTGGGCTGCTGCAGCCACAGCAAACCGCGTGTGTCGAGGCTGATAGCGCCAGTGCTGCGGACCCAACGGAAGGCGATCTTCAGAAAACTCCTTCACTTCAGCAGCGATTTGGGTGGGGAAGCCGGTGGGATCAAAAAGCGTGATGCGTCCCACGCCCGACTCTCCTTGAAGCAACCGCTCCCATACCCCCGAAAGCGTCTCGCCCAAGGGAGTCACCCAACCCATGCCAGTGATCACCACCCGTCGTCGCATCCTTCTTCGTCCTTCGTCGGAACCAGCGGCTCGCACACGGGCTGAAAACCGGACCTGTGAATCAACGCTCCAAGCTAACACAAGCCTCGGTGAGCTTCTAGGGCGAACCAGGGCAACCTTCCCGCTTGCCGACCCGGCAAGAGCTTACCCCAAAGGCCCCCTGCAACACTGGAAGCACACCCCCCAAGCAGCAGCAAAGCAACACGCCGAAACTGCATCCTTAAACACAAATCCGCCGTCCTTAAGAGATCAGGGCAGAGGGCCAAAAACCGGCCGTCTGCCTGGATAGACAGACGGCCGGCACAAAGGGGTTCG
>JAJRRR010000221.1 GCA_024279285.1 Planctomycetota bacterium | reverse complement strand
GGACGAACACCGCGAGGCGCTGGAGAGCTGCCCTGGGGTGGCCGAAGTGGTTCCCATCCTGGCTCCCTACAAAATTGCCAGCCGCGAGGTCAAACCCGAACCCACAGTGGTCCAGATAGGCAGCCTGACTGTGGGTGGGGGCACCGTGGGCGTGATCGCCGGACCCTGCTCCGTGGAGAGCCGAGAGCAGATTTTGCAAACCGCCTGGGCCGTCAAGCAAGCTGGAGCCACGGCGCTGCGGGGAGGAGCGTTCAAACCTCGCACCAGCCCTTACAGTTTCCAGGGGCTGAAAGAGCAAGGACTGCAACTTCTGGCCCAAGCCCGAGAGGCCACCGGATTGGCCGTCGTCACCGAAGTCATCTCCAGCGAGGATGTCCCCTTGGTGGCCGACTATGCCGATGTGCTGCAAATCGGAGCCCGAAACATGCAAAACTACCGGCTTCTGGAAGCCGCAGGCCGAAGCGGCAAGCCGGTGCTGCTGAAACGAGGGCCGGCAGCCACCGTAGATGAGCTGCTTTTGGCTGCCGAGTACATCCTCAACGCCGGCGGGAAAGAAGTGATGCTGTGCGAACGCGGCATCCGCACTTTTGAAAACCACACGCGGTTCACGCTGCCGCTGGCTTCGGTGGTTTATCTGCACGAAAAGACCCACCTGCCCGTGGTCGTGGATCCCAGCCACGGCACCGGGCATGCCTGGATGGTGCCTCAAATGGCCTGTGCAGCAGTGGCAGCCGGAGCCGATGGGCTGCTAATTGAGGTTCATCCTGAGCCGGAAAACGCGCTGAGCGACGGGTTCCAAAGTCTAGACTTTGACCAGTTCCAGCACACCATGGACCTGTGCCGCCGTGTGGCCGAGGCTTTGGGGCGTCAGTTGGGCCAAAGGGAATCGGCCTGCTCGCAAGTCTCGCCAAGATGAACTTCAGCGGAGGAGTTTCCATCGGGCCTGACGCAGTTGGGCCCGCGGAGAGCCACGCATCAGCTCATACCACACCGTCAGCAGCGAGCCATCGGAAAGCTCCACGGTGCTGGGATAGCCCAAGTCTCCCCCTTTGCCGTCTCCGTAAATGATCATCGGCTCGGACCAGGTGCGGCCCTGATCGGCCGACACCCGCACCTGCACCCCAAACGGCTTGCGGCGATGTCCGTAGCTCATCACCAGCAACCCATCCCGAAGCCGCAACAGGTGCGAGGGCAAACCCCAGACTCCAATGGAGTGAGGCCGACTCCAGCTTTGTCCTCCGTCCAAGGACTCACACTGAAGCGTCTCCAGATAGTTCTGACGGTTGTGGTTGCGGATCTGGCAAATAATTCGTCCGTCGGTGGTTTCTACGGCGTGCAGCTCGTGGTAGCCCCGGGTGGTATCTCCCTCCCGAGGCAAAATGGGAGCCAGTCGCTTCCAGCTTTTGCCGTCATCTTCGGAGACACACACGCCGACCCAACCTCCACGCCATAGGTCCTTGCCGGCGTAGAGAAGCCGTCCATCGCTGAGTTGGATGGGACCATGAGGGCTATTGACCAGGCAGTCGTATCGGGCCGACCAGGTGACTCCTTCATCGGTGGATCGGATCATCCACACGCCCAACTCGGCTTTGCGTTGTTTGGGGCTGATACGGTCTCGGGCAGCCGCCCAGCGGCGATAGGTTTCCTGGGTGAATCGTGCCCGGGCCATGAGGTCCTCAAAAGCCAGCGAGGTGAAAGTGGTCACCAGCAGGGTTCCTCGGGCAGTTTCCAGCACTCCGGCGTCACGGTCGTCAATGGGACTGTCCAAGAGAACCCGAGGCCAGCTCCAGCTCTGCCCTTCGTCACCAGATCGCATCAGTTCTACGCGTCCGAAGGGACATACATGGGCCTCGCGTCCTCCTGAATAAACCAGCAAAAGCTCTCCGTTTTTTCGCCGCGTGAGGGTAGGCCAGCCGTGATAAAGATCCTTCTGATGGCTGATGGTATCAATTTGCTCCACTTGAGCTTGCACTTTTGTGGTGGATCGGGCCGGAGAAGGCCAGCAAAAAAAGCCCGCCGCTGCCATCGCTGCACGAAGCCAGGAGCGTCGGGTCCACCGGGGCCGGGAAGCACGCACTTTGCTCATGGCATGCACTCCTTCGTCTGTTTTAGCAAGTTTTGCCAGGGTGGGGTCCGCGTGGGCATCTATCGTAGTTGATCCGAACCTTGCCAGCAACGAAGTCAGCATGCAATGGGGCCAGATGACCTTGCTCTAGACCCTGTGGAGCTGTAGGCTTTCGCTTCCTTGGCAGGAGAAGGGATGAACCTGGCGGAACAATTGGCCGATACAAACCCTGCGGTCAAGGCTAACAGGTTCTCCGCCCTTGGCCCTGCGTGCACAGGCAGCAACCAACCTCTCAGGCAAGGGAGAACCCGTGGGGAGTATTCATCCCTTGGCGCTGGTGAGTCCTCAGGCTCGGGTCGGGCCCGGATGCGTCATCGGTCCCTTCTGTGTGGTAGAAGCTGATGTGGAGCTGGGACCCGGCTGTGTTCTGGAAAGTCATGTGGTGATCAAACAAGGCTCGCGTGTGGGCGCCAACAACCACTTCCACGAAGGGGCCATCATCGGAGGCACTCCCCAGCATGTCCGGCACGCCGGACCTTTTGGCACGGTGGAAATCGGCTCCGGCAATACCATCCGCGAGCATGTCACCATCCACCGTGCATTGCATCCTGGAGACTGCACCCGAGTGGGCAACAATAACTATCTGATGATCAATGTCCACATTGCCCACGACTGCCAGGTGGGTTCGCAGACCATCATGGCCAACAATGTGATGCTGGCCGGTCATGTGAGCGTGGAAGACGGAGCCTACCTGTCCGGAGCAGTGGCCGTGCATCAATACTGCCGCATTGGCACGCTGGCCATGGTGGGCGGACAAGCCCATGTGAACAAAGATGTGCCGCCGTTTGTGACGGTGGATGGGCTCAGCTCACTGGTGGTGGGGTTGAACACCATCGGTCTTCGCCGACACGGGTTTTCCACCCAGGAGATTGCCCTGCTGAAACAGGCTTACCGGTTGATTTATTGCAGCGGGTTGAGTTGGGAAGAGCTGCTGCGAGAGCTGAAAGCCCAATTTCCCCAAGAGCCGGCGTGCCGATTTTGGCAGTTTTTGGAGGGTTCCAGCCGCGGGATTCTCAATCAGCGTCGGGTGCCGCGAACCACCACGATTCGTCTTCCCCAGCCCGAAACCGATCAGACCCAGCGACGCATGGCCGGTTAGCTGTGCGATTCCCGCACCAAAGGTTCCATCACTTTGGTGTTGCGCTCCACCGCCAGCACGATGGTCTGTTGTCGGGAACCATCTGGGCTGACGGCCACGGCGGGGATGACCTGCCGAGCATTGGGCATGGCAAACCGCACGGTGAAGCTTCCATCGGGCCGCAACGGGATTTCCTCCCCCTGCAAAGTGACCGTTGCTCCAGGCTCGGTCCGCCCATGGACTACCAGTTCGGCATCCAGCTCAAACTGCAGCGCACCATTTTGGGAGCTTTGACCCAACTTGCGAGCCGGGACAAACTCCCCTGCGGGAACCACTGCCGAGGAGCTTTGGTGCAATTGAGTGTTCCAGGCTTGGGTGGCCAACCGGTCCCGACGAGCCGGTGTGGTTACCAGATTGCTTCGGGCCAAGACGAAAAACCGCCCGCTGGGAGCCAAGTAGCCCAAATCCACCCGAAAAGTACGCGGGGGGTTATTCACATCTATAAACCAGCAATTCACCCCCCCGTGGATGCGAATGTCCCGAAGCACCGTCTCGGCCGTATTGGTGGTGGAACGGTCGCCCACCTCCACCAACCGCAGCACGGGGACACAGTTGTGCCATTCTTGAGCCATGGCAGCTTCGGCCCGACGCACATTCTCCTGACTCACACACCACTGGACCCGAAGCCAGAAAGAATCCAGCGCTGTCAGCAGCACCTGATCCCCTTCTTGACCATTTGAACCGGCCAACTCATGTTGCTGACGGTACTGGAGGTGGAACTGTCTGATGCGGCGTGCCACGGCAGGAGAAGTTGTGGCTGCCGATTTGGCTTTGGCAGAAGCTTTGGTTGTTTTGGTGGACTTGGCCTGGGATTTTTTCTTGGCGGACCGGGCAGAAGTGCTACGAGCTTTGCGACGCAGGAGCGAGGCCAGTTTTCGGACGAGCTGTTCTTTGTTGAGGCTGCTATAGCCGGTAAGTCCTTGTTTTCGGGCAAGTTGCGTAAGTTCTTTGACGGTCAATTGTCGCAGTTGTGCAGGAGTCATTGATCAACCTCATTTGAGGACAGGTGGCGCGGTTTCCCGACCGTGCTCACCATCCGCTGGTCTTTCCCACCCGGGCTTCCTCCGCCCACTTGGCCATCCACAAAGGGGGAACCCTCCAGGGGTGTTTATGCCAAACGGGAACCTCCCGGGTCCGTTTCAGCGGCTATGTACTTTTGCATTTTACAAACCCCGGTGCCTTTTCGCAACAGCCCCGGGGCAAAGAGAATCCGTGGCGCAACAGAAGTATTTGCGATAAAAGAAGTTACACACACCCCTCCCTGGCCTCTCTCCCCACCCGAATGGGGAGGGGCTGGTCCCCCGGGCCTTTTGCCTCCGGGGTTTGTCAGACTGACACCTAGCCGCCGTACATGGCAATAGCCTGTTGTCGGCTGCGACGGTAAAAACCCACCGACTCCAACGCCCGATAGACTTCTTCCAGGGTCTTTTCGCCAAAGTTGTTGATGCTCAGCAGGTCTTCAGGGCGACGCTGAAGCAGATCGCGGACGGTGAAAATCCCTCGCTCTTCCAGACAGTTGGTCGTGCGGACCGAGAGGCCAATTTCGGCCAGACTCAAATCCAAGCGCCGCTCCAACTCTTCGGCCAAGCCCCAAGTGTGATTGATGGGAATTCGCGTCCGAGCCATGGTCCACTCTCCGTGACCAAAAGAGACACTCCGTTCCGATGGCCTATCCGTGCCGGTAAAGCCCAAAGTATAACCCCTTCCCTGGCCAAGGGAAGAGCACTTTGTGAGGTACGAGTAGCTCTACTCTCTCCTACAAGGATTCACTGGCAATGGGGTCCAAGAGGCAATGCCCTCTGCCAGCACGACCAGATTGCTCAGGCCAGAAAGTGGTACTATGGGGAATTTGCCCTGGACTGGGCACCTCCAAGCTATGCGTGTCCTGTTTTTCAATGAAAATCGTGCCCGGAAAAAGCTCTCTAGCAGATGTCCTTTCGGCAATGGGTCAGCAGAGGAAGCTCGGTAAGGCTTGAGTTTTTTTCAGCAGCAAACTTTTTGCCTGCCGCAGATGCTTTAGGATTCCCAAGGGCTGAAGTGGTTGTTCCCTGGAGCACACCAGCCGGCAGTGTGGAGTGGTGGAAAACCTAGGGGGGTGTTTGATTGTTAGTGGCCAATGGTTGGGATGGGCAGCAGCAAGGCGTGTTGTTCGTAAAGGCCCCAAAGCCCATGCCAGACCGCATATTGGCTCAAATAAACCACCAGGGCATACACGAGAGCCACGGGCACAAGACCCACTCGGGCCAGCCAGCGCCACAACCACCGGCGCGGTTGGGAGCGGTGGAGGCTTCGGCCCAAGGCCCATCCGCACACCCAACGCCCTGGCAACGCCATTACGATAAACAACACTCCCGGCAGCCAAGCGGCATCTTGGGGAATGACAGCCAGCTTGAACACATAAAGCGGCAAGGCCAAAGTCAAAAGCAAACTAATGCCCAACCACCACGCCAAAGGGGCCTGGGCAAAACACCGTCGGGCCTGACCCCATTGCCAAAACACCCGCATTTGCCGTGCGTGGGCAAATCGGGTCTGGATCACCACCACTTGCACCACCACAAAAGCCAACAGCAACATGCCTAGCAAACTGACCAACTGGCCCGTAGAAAGGGCTTCCTCAGAAGGTTGGGCCAGGCTCACTTGGGCTCCCCAGACCATCACACTCACCGGCACCACCAGCCACAGAGCCGCACCCAACCATCCTCGAAAACCCAAGTACCACAACCGCGGCAGATGGCCAAAACACAACTGCCAGACATGATCCCGGACTTGGGCAAAAGTTTGGGGCCGTATCCAGCAGACCAATCCTGCCACGATCAGCCAAAACGCTCCGTAAACCCACACACCCAACTGGAGCGCCTGTTGCAGTTGGGCTTGGGGTTCTCCTTGCGGCCAGACCCAATGGGCTTCTTCCAGGATGAGTGCACCGATCCACAAGGGTAGAGCCGTCAAGGCCAGAGCCATCAGGGTCCATCCCCACCATCCGGCCGTCCAAGCTCCTGGCAGCCAAGGCCAAGGTCGGTTCCGCTGGGTGGCCTGAGCACTGACATGCAACAGATAGCCCAACACCACCCATTGAACCACCGGCACCGTGCTGGCCCAGGCCAACGCAACCAACAGCGTCACCGTGCCCACACTCAAGTGGAGCACCTGCCAAGGCAGCCGCAGCACCCAGCTCAAAAATCCGCCCACCGCGGACCAAATCCTCCTTCCCAGCTCCCGTTGGTCCCCGGCGGCAACTGGCACCTCCTGAGCCCTCACCTCGGGAGGCTCCTGCGAGACGGCGGAGAGTGCCTGTTCGTAGCCTGCCATTCTCTTTTCTTCTACCGGAGGAGTGCATTCAAGAATACCGCTTTTTCCTCGGGAGCGTTTCAGGTTTTTCCGCCAAGAAGCGCAGCTTGCGTCCTGCGGCAAGCCACTTGCGGTGCGTAGAAACGGGTGCTTGTTGTTGCTTTGGCGCTTGAGTCAAGAAGCGGCGTGCTTTCTCACTCCGCTTCTGTGGCTGAAGCTCCAGGCTCACCCAGGACCCAAGAACTAGGCCCCTTTGGCTCCTGCGGCTTGAGTCGCAGGCTCGCCGGAGTTGGTTCGGGCATGCTAGTCCCAGTCCTGGGGCAGTTGAAAAGCATCTGGCAGATGAACGATTCGGGGCTGGGACCAGTGGGGAGGCCAGAGTACCCAAATGACATCAAAACGCACCGGGTAGTTCTTCAGACCGTGTTGGCGCAGGTAGCGCATTGCTGCCCGAACAATGCGCCGCTGCTTGTCCCGATTCACGCGATCTTCCAACTGGTGAAAGTCATCGCGCCTAGTGGTTTTCACTTCCACGAAAACCACTTGGCGACGGTCGGTGACCACCAGGTCCAGCTCGCCCAAGGGGTTGCGTGCCCGACGGTGAAGCACAATCCAGCCTTGGCGTTTGAGGAACCGGGCTGCAGCTTCTTCGCCGCGTTGGCCCAAGGGGATCGGGCCTTTGTCCCGGTTCAGCCAGGCCCAAATGCGTCGCCAAAACATCTTTCCCAGTCCTTGGGAATCGGGCAATCCGTGTGTGTTTGACCCAGGAGGTTAGACGGTGACGGTTTGAGCTTGGCGATAAACCTGATTGGCGGCAGCGACGGCAGCTCCGGGTGCGAAGCGGTGGCCTTGTTCGGCCAGGAGCTGTTCCAAGGCCCCCAGGAGCAGCAGCACATTTTGGGCCCGGGCCCCATAGCCCATCAGCCCAATCCGCCACGCCTTGCCCTTGAATTGGCCTAACCCTCCACCGATTTCGATACCAAAGCGTTGCAAAAGCTCGCGTCGCACAGTAGCGTCGTCCACGCCCTCGGGCACGCGCACGGCGTTGAGCATGGGCAAGCGATGCCCTTCTTGAGCCGTGAACTCCAGTCCCAAGGCTTCCAACCCCGCCCGAAGCGCCTGGTGGTTGAGCTGATGTCGGGCAAAGACCTGCTCCAGCCCTTCTTCCAGAATCAGTTGCAACGCTTCGTGCAAGGCATAGGTCATGTTGACCGGGGCGGTGTGGTGATAGACCCGCTCGTCGCCCCAGTATTGAGAAAGCATCGTGACATCCAGATACCAGCTTTGGACTTTGGTTTTGCGGTTCTGGATCACCTCCATGGCCCGAGGGCCGAAAGTGATGGGGGCAAGTCCCGGCGGGCAACTAAGGCACTTTTGCGAGCCGGAATAGACCACATCCAGTTGCCACTCGTCCACCCGCACCGGCATGCCGCCCAGACTGGTGACGGCATCTACCAAAATCAGTGCGCCGCCTTCGTGAACCACTTGGGCGATTTGTTCC
>JAJRRR010000220.1 GCA_024279285.1 Planctomycetota bacterium | reverse complement strand
TGGCGTTGTTTGTCCACAGTGGCCGTCAGAGATCGTAAAGTTTATTTTGGTGTATCCCTGCCGCTAGAAACTGAGCTTTTCGTCCTGGAAGCCCAGGTTAACAAACTTTACTTGAGAAAGAATATCTACATCGGGGAGGGACTAGATCGGGCTTGCACTTTAGACCGAATAGAAGTCATCCCTCCCTACTTGTATGCACTTGTTCCGCAAACAGGCATACGAGTGTTTCGCCAGGATACTTTAGAGCAGGTAGCAACGATCCCTGCGGCCGAAGGTTGGGGTGGCCATGTGGATGTGGAAGGATCGGTTGCCTACATTGATGACGAGGGAGGTCCCCACTTTGCTATAACCACCGTGGATGTTTCCGATCCATATCGTCCTCGGCTGGTGGCTCGGACAATTCCTCAAGGCGCTTTGCGTCCCTGCCATCCTTTGGTGGCTGGCAAGACCTTGCTGACCCTGAACAACGGCAGTCCGCTGGCGGCGTTTTCTCTGGACGATCCTTTCCGACCGCGGCTAGTTGGGCGTTTGAATTCGGGAGGGTCCGGACCTGCCTCCAGTCGGGGAGTGGTGTTGTTTTCGGAATCTCAAGCGTTGGTTGGCCCGCTTTACTGGTCAGGTCAATGGGCCCTCGTGGATTTCTCTCAACCTGCCAAGCTTCAGATCATAACCCAAATCCGTGCAGGAAGCGGAACTTTGGGATTGGCCCAATGGAAAAATCTCATAGCTTGGGTAGGAATGCCGCGGGAACCGTTTTCTACAGAATGGGCTATTGGATTTAAGATTTACGATGCTTCCAACCCTCAAAGTCCACGAGAAATTTCTGATTGGTTTTTCTTCAATCAGCGTCCTAATGCAGAAGTGGCAGCTCGGGACGGATTTTTGTTTGTATGGTTTGACAAGACTCGGGTGGGATGGGGTAGTCCTGGCTGGTGGGCAGGAAGGAAGGCCAAAGGACGCCTGATGATTTTTGATATCCGCAGTCCCCAGCACCCCCGTCTAGTGGCGGATTATCCGGCTCCCCCCATCACCGGTGTTCTGGCCGATATGATCGTTCACGGGCACTACCTCTATCTGCTTTCCTATATGGAATGGAGACTCATGGTGCTGGATGTTTCAGACCCTTCGGCTCCTGTGGAAGTGGTCAATTGGCAGCGACCGAACTCTCAATTTTGGTATCCAGGCGGGATAGATATTGAGGGGCCCTGGGGGTACATTACGGGATCCGATGTGTTCTCCGTTGTGCGATTGCCGTTGGCTCCCCAGGCACCCTTGGGACCGCTGTCCCTTGCTCCTTGAGGGATAAATATTCTAACAGCCCAACAAAAAGCTTGCTCCGCACTTTGTTCGGAGCAGGTTTTTGCCGGGTTTCAATACTGAAGTCCGTTTTTACGCACATGAACCCAGGGCTTGCCTTCTGGAGTTAGAAGGTTCCCCCCGGTGATTTGGGCAACAAAGATTTGATGGTCTGGAGAATCCGTGTGGGTCAGCACTTGGCACTCTAAATATCCCAAGCAATCCTCCAGCACCGGCACCCCTTGTGAAGTGCGATGGATCTTAAGATTTTCAAAAGGCTTTTCGTGCGGTTTGAATCCTCGGGCAAAGTGAGAGACCAGGCGATTTTGGCCTTCGGAGATGATGTTGAGCACAAATGGGGCTTTTTGCTCCAGCCACTGAGCCACATAACGGCCTTTTTTCACAGCCACGGTGATGGCAGGAGGCTCAAACCCCGCCTGCATTACCCAGGAAGCCAGCATGCCGGTCTCCTGGCCCTGATGGCGCACAGTAAGGATGAACAGCCCGCTGGGCACTCGGCCCAGTGCTGCTGCCCACTCAGGGATCGTTTCGTTCATGGCTTGCTCCTTGACTTGCTTGAACCTGCAAATGGAGAACTTAAGTAGTTTACCACAAACCTTCTAGAAACCTAAGAGTCTGATCCAAATAACCACATTTACCAAGCCCACGGTGGATTTTTATCCAAAGCGGGGACTATCGTAGGGAGACTTGTCCTGGAGCATCAAACGCGGTCCACACGGGCACCCCCTGACGGATGCGACGCAGATAGGCCAGGAGCTTTTCGCGGCGCTTTTGTTCTTGGAGTTTTTTGCGGATTTCCACTTGAGCTTCCAGAAATGGTCGGCGTCCGGCGGGCTTGCGTTCCAAGACGCGTAAAATGACCAGTTCTCCTTTTAACTCAACAATAGGACTCAAATGGCCCACTGGAAGGGTGAACAACAACCGGTCCATTTGTTCCGAGGCCAGGCTGCCCTGGCTGATCCAGTCCCGGTAGCCTCCTTCTCGGGCGGTGATTCCTTCGGAGTACTGTCGGGCCATTTGGTCAAAGGGGGCTCCACGGAGCAGTTGGTTACCGATCCAAGCCAGCAATCGGTAAGCTTCTTGACGAGAGCGTTTTTCACCAAAACGGATCACGATTTCTTGCCACCTGGCTCGGGCTGGATATTCGTATTCATGGGCATGAGTTTGATAATAGTGGAGCATTTCGTCCAAAGTGACTTCTTCCTCCGGCACCTGGCGTCTGACCCATTGGGCAGCCATCACGCGCTGGGAGAAGCGTCGCTTCATTTGTTGAAGCGACAATCCCTGTTGGGCCAGACGCTGCACCAGTTCAGAGCGAGTTTTAGCCTTATATTTTTTCATCAAGCGCGGAATCTCAACTTCCTCAAATTTCTCCTCAAGCTGTTTCTCAATGTTTTTCAGCGCCTCAGCAGGCAAAGAGCGTTTGATGTCAAGTAGAATCAGCTTGGTTTGGATTTCGTTCTCTACCAGTTGTTTGAGGGCTTCCAGGCGGAATCGTTGACGAAGATCAGGCGGAACATCTGCGGGGAGTTTGCTTTCCAGTTCTTTCACCTCGGGCAGTACATCGCTGAGCAGCACCACATAAGGGCCCACGGTGGCCAGATAGCGATCCCGAAACACCGGTCCTGCCGAGGGAGCTGTTCCCAAGGGCCCTCTTCTGGAATGGATTGGCCCGGAAGGGTGCAAACCGGGCCGGATGTTGGGCACCGAGGCCATTTGGGCCACTTGCGCACGGTACCTGGGAGCCGTTTGAGGAAAAGGACTTCCTGGTGGCCGGGTCGCCGGCGCGGCACGAGGATTCCCCCTTGGGTCAAGCTGCGGCCGGATAGGAGTTGTGGTGGCAGCCGGTGAATCGGAGCGTCTTGGGCCAGGAAGCACAGGAGCAGGACCTGCTCCCCAAGGGGCCGGAAAAAGACTGGGCAAAGTTCTGGCCGGTTTGGTGCTTGCTTGTCCGGGAGAGTTTGTCAGTGGGGGCCAAATCGCAGTCGGAGGTGGAGCCCCGGGCTGTTGACCCCAGGCCACTGCCCATAAGGCCAACAGCACCACCGGCCATAGCGTCCAAAACAATCTGGCTGCAAGCACGCTTGCTGCACCGCACAGGGGGAACCACTCGGCCGAGAGCCTCCTAAGCCCTACAGCCCCGGCATAAGGTCTTGTGTCGTCTGATCCTTTGGCAAAGGCGGCGGATTATAGGACGGTCCGCTCAGGGGTTGCAACATCGTTTCGGCCTCTTGGAGCACCCGTTGGGGGTCGTTCGCGGCCCCGGGGGACATGGCCCAATAGAGCGTTCGTCTATCCACCGCCCGAACGCGCCGCGAAGGCCAATGGCGTTGAAAGGCCCTGCGGTGCGCGTCATCTACAAATTCGGCCACCAAGTCCTGCTCATCCAGCCGAAGTTGGACGATCCCCCCCCGACGAGCCCAAAGCCGCAAGCGAATCAGCCGCAAGAAGCGCTGAGCCGGTGGAGGCAAAGGGCCAAATCGGTCTCGTAGTTCCGCTTGCAGTGCTTCCAGTGCTTCCTCGTGCGCCACCTGACACAACCGCCGATAAAGGTCCAGTTTGTGCTGCGGCACCGGGACATATTCATCTGGTAAGAAGGCATCCACGGGCAACTCAATGGCCACTTCCAGCAGGCGTTGGGGTTTTTGGCGCTTAAGCTCTTGAACTGCCTGCTCCAACAGTTGGCAATAAAGGTGGTAGCCCACGGCCGCAATGTGCCCGCTTTGTTCCTTGCCCAACAGGTTCCCTGCTCCTCGGATTTCCAAATCGGCCATGGCCACCAGAAAACCGGCACCCAAGTGGCTGAAGTGCTCAATGGCCCGAAGTCGCCGCAGTCCTTGGGGGGTGATAGGCACATTGGGATCGATGAGCAGGTAGCAGTAAGCTTGGTGGTGATAGCGGCCCACCCGACCCCGAAGCTGATGTAAATCGGCCAACCCAAATCTTTGGGCCCGATTGATGAAGATGGTGTTCACAGAAGGAAAATCCAGCCCGCTTTCAACAATCGTGGTGCATACCAAAACATCAATTTTTTTATCAATAAAGCGGAGCATGACTTCTTCCAGTTCGCTTTCGGGCATTTGGGCATGGGCCACTTCCACCACGGCTTCGGGAACCAGTTGTTGAAGTCGCCTTTGCATGTCATAGATTTCGGCCACGCGATTGTGCACAAAGAACACTTGTCCTCCGCGGTTCAGCTCACGCAGAATGGCTTGGCGAACCAATTGGGGATCGAATCGGGCCAGATGGGTTTGCACCGCACGGCGGTCTTCCGGGGCCGTGGCCAGGTTGGAAATATCTCGCAGTCCCACCAAAGCCATGTGCAGTGTGCGTGGGATGGGAGTGGCCGAAAGAGTGAGCACATCCACATTTTCCTGCAAACGCTTGAGTTGCTCTTTCATCTCCACCCCAAAACGCTGCTCCTCGTCAATGATGACCAGCCCCAAGTTGGCAAACTCCACATCGGCCTGAATGAGCCGATGAGTGCCGATGACGATGTCCACCCCTCCGGTGCGGAGCAGTTGGAGCACTTCGCGTTGTTCCTGGGTGGAGCAGAAGCGGCTGAGGCGTCGGATGTGGATGGGATATTCGGCCATGCGGCTAGTGAAGGTTCGAAAGTGTTGTTCGCACAACAGGGTGGTGGGGACCAACACGGCCACCTGGTAGCCGTGTTCAACGGCCCGAAACGCGGCCCGCATGGCAATTTCAGTCTTACCAAAACCCACATCCCCACAGATAAGTCGGTCCATGGGCCGAGGGCGGCGCATGTCGCGGTGGACTTCTTCAATGGCTTTGAGCTGGTCAGGGGTTTCCACATAGGGAAAAGCGGCTTCAAACTGTTCCAGCCAGGTGGTTTCCAAGTTAAAGGCGATGCCGGGCTGGACGAGACGCCGGGCTTGGCGTGCCAGCAGCTCTCTGGCCAGCGATTGGGTGGCTTGTTGGGCGGCTTGGCGTTGTCGGACCCAAGTCTTCCCCCCCAGTTTGGAAAGCCGAGGGCGACGCGATCCTGAGCCCACATACTTCTGAACCAAGTGCATCTGCGAAACCGGCACCAGCAGCCGCACCCCTTGGGCGAACTCCAAGTCCAGGTGTTCCTCCACCCCTTGCCGACGCACTTTGCGAATGCCCCGATAGCGAGCAATGCCGTGCACCACATGCACCACCAGGTCCCCTTCTTCCAATTGCTGGAACGACTCCAGCGGCTGGCCTTGCCAGCGGCGGTGGCGTCGGGGCAAGGGGGTGCGTTGGAGCAGTTGGGCTGCACCCACCACGGCCAGCTCCAGCGGCCGGTACACGAATCCCCGACCCAGCCGACCTACTACGCATTGCAGGTGTTCTGCCGGTCCCTGATGGTGAGGACGGAGCAATTCGTCCATCCGCTGGGCTTCGGCTGGGGTGTCGCACAGCA
>JAJRRR010000219.1 GCA_024279285.1 Planctomycetota bacterium | reverse complement strand
CACCGGATCGCACGAAGCTCTGGAGCTCCGCGACGGGGATCCCAAGTGCTACCTGGGCAAAAGCGTCCTGAAAGCCGTGCAGAATGTCAATCAGGTCATTGCCGATCAGTTGGAAGGCATTGACGCTTTGGATCAGGTGGCCGTGGATCAGGCCCTGTGCGATATGGACGGCACGCCCAACAAGCAGAACCTAGGAGCCAATGCCATCCTGGGTGTTTCGATGGCCGTAGCTCACGCCGCCGCTCAACACTGCGAGTTGCCGCTTTTCCAATACCTGGGTGGCGCCGCTGCCCGAGTGCTTCCGGCTCCTATGATGAATGTCCTCAACGGCGGCCAGCATGCCGACAACAACCTGGATGTGCAAGAGTTCATGATCATGCCCTTGGGCTTTGATAGCTTTGGCGAGGCCCTACGCTGTGGCGTGGAGGTGTTCCACACGCTCAAAAAGCTTCTCAAGTCCCAAGGCTTGAACACCGCCGTGGGAGACGAAGGGGGATTCGCCCCTGATTTGAAAAACAACCAGCAAGCCCTGGACCTGCTCACTCAGGCGATTGAACAAGCCGGCTATCGTCCCGGCGAGCAAGTCCGCCTGGCCCTGGATGTGGCTGCCAGCGAGATTTACAACTCCCAAAGCCGTACTTATCAACTCGACGGCAGACAACTCTCCGGCGAGCAAATGGTCCAGCAACTGGCCCAATGGGTTCAGCAGTATCCCATCTGTTCCATTGAAGACGGATGTGCGGAAGACGATTGGGACACTTGGGCCATGCTTACCCAAGAGCTTGGCACTCGGGTGCAACTGGTGGGGGATGACCTGTTTGTGACCAATGTAGAGCGGTTGCAACGAGGCATCCAGTCCCAGGTGGCCAATTCCATTCTGATTAAAGTCAACCAGATTGGCACCCTTACCGAGACCATCCAGGCGGTGGAACTGGCCCGACGGCACGGCTACACGGCCGTCATTTCCCACCGCAGCGGGGAAACCGAAGACACCACAATCGCCGATCTGGCAGTGGCCATGGGCACGGGACAGATCAAAACCGGCTCGGCTTCCCGAACTGATCGCGTGGCCAAGTACAACCAACTGCTGCGCATCGAGGAACTGCTGGGGCAAGGGGCCCAATACGGTGGGAAGCTGTTCCCCTATTAGCTTTGCCGTACTTCGCTACCCGCAACAGCGTACCTTCTGGAGGTTGCCCTTTTCCCTTATTCGCCTTTAGTACGGGGATCACAAGGGCTACAATCCGCATGTGATCCGTGCCGTTTGGTGCAGGGGTACAGGGCGCATGGCCGAGCACGAATTTCGTCCTAGGCAGTTCCACTACACCTTGGGTCCCCACGAGCCGGTATTGACCCTGGAACCGGGCGACACCCTGATTACCTGGACCGTGGACGCCCGAGGACACGACGAGCGAGGAGAGCAAATCACCCCTCGGGGCAATCCTCAGGTGGGACCGTTTTTCATCAAGGGGGCATCGCCCGGGGATGTGCTGGTGGTGGAGCTGTTGGAGTTGGAGCCTTCTCGCACATGGGGATTTTCGCAGTGCTATGTGGACCCGGGGGCGCTGGATCCCCAGTGTGCCCGATCGCTTCCCCAACCCAAGCTTGTGCGCTGGGAACTGGACTCCAAGCGCCGCGTGGCCCTGTTGGCCGACTCTCCCGACTGGCAAGTAGAAGTGCCTTGGGAGCCGATGTTAGGCTGCTTCGGGGTTTGCCCTCCGCACGGGCAAGCCCTCTCCACGCAAACCTCCGGCCCTCACGGCGGAAACATGGACTGCCGCTTGTGCCGCGCAGGGGCTAAGATTTACCTTCCGGTGTTTGTTCCAGGGGCATTGTTCTTTCTGGGCGACGGGCACGCCGCCCAAGGAGACGGAGAAATCCTGGGCATGGGCATTGAAGTGTCCATGCGTGTGCGGCTGCGGCTGGATGTGATTCCTCAATGGACCATTGGTT
>JAJRRR010000218.1 GCA_024279285.1 Planctomycetota bacterium | reverse complement strand
GTCCGAGGGGGCGATGACATCGCATCCGGCTTGGGCCTGCACCACCGCCTGACGGCACAACACCTCCACGGTCTCGTCGTTCACCACATAGTCGTCCCGAACCAGACCGTCCTGACCGTGGGTCGTATAAGGGTCCAAGGCCACATCACAAATGATGCCCACCTGGGGCACATGTTGTTTCAGCGCACGGACGGCTCGGCAGATGAGGTTGTCGGGGTTGAGAGCTTCGCGGCCATCGGGGGTTTTTTTCTCTGCTGGAGTTGCCGGAAATAGCGCCACGGCCGGAATACCCAACTGGGCCGCTTCGGCCACGGCTTCCACCAGCCGGTCCACACTGTAACGAACCACTCCAGGCATGGAAGGCACTGGTTCGGTGCGCCCTTGGCCCTCGCAGATGAAAACAGGCCAGATGAGATCACTGGGGCTGAGTCGAGCTTCGGCCACCAGTTGGCGCGACCAAGGCCAACGCCGCGGACGCCGAAGCCGCGTGTGAGGAAAACGTCCTGGAAATCCTCCCGCTGCCGTGCTCATGGTTCCTGCTCCTTCCCAACAAGACTTAAGCAATCCACACGCCTGCTATTGCGTCTCCGGCTCGGCAGAGTTTTCCGACTCAAGGGTCTGGATGTAAGGGGGCGTGGGCCCATAAGTGCCCAACTCGATGTGGTGCCCATCCGGGTCCTGAAAAAACACTTGCAACACCCCAGTGCCTCTTTGCAGGTTTTCCCGATAGGGAATCCCATGTTCCCGAAGCACCCGCTTGGCTTCCTCAATGTCGTCCACATGCAAGGCCAAGTGATCCGCCCGGGTGGAAATCTCCTCCTGAGGGTCCGGTGCCCGAGGGTCTTCTATCAAGTGAATCTGCACCCCATAGTTGTAAAGCCACGCTCCGCGAAACGAAAACGCCGGACGCTGAATTTCCCGAAAGCCCAACACTTCCCGATAAAACCGCCGACTGGCTTCCAGACGCCGGGTGGTTCGGGCAATGTGATGCACATGCTTGATCGGAAGCGGCTTGGTCATGGCCTCCCACTCCTTGCCACGAGTTTTGCTGAGGATGAATATAGTCTCCGCATATCCCGTCCGGAAGTTGCCCTGGGAAGAGGTCCTCCTTCATGCCAGAGCGAGCCTCCCAAACCAGAGACAATCTGCCCGAAGAAAAGTTGTTCCTGGAAGTTGTCCCGAAAATCAGCGCAACAAGCAAACATCCCAAACTGTCGGAGAAAACTTGCCTGAGCTTAAGAGGACTGTGGGGAGGAACCCTCTTGTTCCAACACGGCCAGACAGATTTGGCACCGGGCCTCCTGAACATGAAAGCGCACATCGCGGAGGTCTTCGCGCTGGGGCTCAGCCTTCCACTGCAACAGACGCTCCTGGCTGGGACACAATCCCCCCAACTCTTGAATCACCCAACGAACAACTTCCGCAAAACTTTGAAACTGAGGAACGGATGCTTTCATTTTTTGCTCTAACTTTCACATCTTACAGACACGAACTGGTGAGATCATGCGTTTCTGGCGCGGTGCCAGGTTAAAAACACTGTACGATCAATGTCTTTTTGAATGATTCTATCGTAAATCCAGCACCTGGCATCCGAACACCACTGATAAACCTGTTGCGAGGAAACTTGCATAGCCTGAGCAATTTGCGAAGCTGACTGGCCACGCAAAGCACGTTCGTAGGCTTCTTTGAGAAGGATGCGTCGTGGGCTGGATTCGCACCAGCGTACAAATTCCTGAAGCACCTGGCTGAGCAACACGCCTTGACGCTGACGACGCTCTTCTTCCAAAGCTTGGGTTTGAGGGCCTGCCCCACCTTCTTCTTCCACTGCGCCGCTGAGGTCCGAGTGGGATTGCTTTTGGGCCAATTGAATAAAAGCGCGTCGTTCCCACTTCCTCAAATAATCAATGGCCCGACGACGCACTGTGGTATATAACCATCGGCGAAGCTGAACTGCATCAAGTTTTTTATCAAATCCGCATTCTAAAGCCTCTGCAAACACCCGCTGAACAAGGTCTTCCACTTCATCTTTTAACCGTGGAAATCCGCACTCAAGAAACTTCAGCAAGGGCTTACGATAATCCTCAAGCAAATTTTCATGTTTGTTGTCTTGCATAAGCCTGCTCCTAAAGAGATTGACTTTCCCCAATTTCAAAAAACCTAAGCTGGATCAAACGGCAGACTCATCAATCCCTGATCACCCCTTCCGGCTGCGATCATGCCCAATCGGGCAGCTTCATCAAGTTCGGATTCCACATTCAAACAAGCAGGAGGCCAAGTGGCACGACTTTGTTGATCCTGCAACTCTTGCCTACATTCCCACCATGCTGTTCCTCCTTGCACTTCAAACTTTATCCCTTGTGGGCTTAAAGTTAATTTCAACTGCTGACAAGGCAACTCAGGCACAATCAGATGAGCAGGCGGCCGCGGAGCGAGTACTAATTGATCCTGGAACAAGACAACTTGGGAAATCCGCACACTGCCTACGGCGACCGTGGTTTCCAGGTTCAAATCCAGCTCCAACACGGCTGTTTGGGAATGGGGCACAGGAAGCCGAAATCGCCAACGGCAACGAGAACTGCCAAATTGAATCCGGTCACCGTCTTTTAAGGTACAAGGAGCCGAAATCTGATTGGAGTTGATCTGGACAGGACACGCTTGTCCGCGTGCATTGCGGCAGGGCACCACTGACCAACCAGGTCCGTCTAAGTACAAAATCGCATGCCGCCCTCGCAACGGCCCCAGCACAGGAATCTGAACCCCTTTCCCGCGAGGAGTACCTATACAGACTTGGGCATCGAGGAGAACCAAATTCCGGCGGTCCAAAACAAATCGTCCTCGGAATGGTTCCGGCCTCGAGGAACGAAAAACCGCTGACTCCCCTTTCTGTTGAAATTTTTCTTCCGAGGTAGTCTCTTCCAGCTTCTTGGGTTCCTGAGCTGCTATTTCGTGGAGCAGTTTAAGCACTCGGGGGTCATCAGGACAAACTTCCTGAGCTTTTTTCAAAAACCGCTTGGCTGCTTGAAGGTCTTTTCGTTGGAGAGCCTCTTGGCATTGTTCCAAGTAGCGTTCCAACTGGCACTGTTTGAGTTGAAGCTCCTGGCGAACAAGTCCCACCGAAGTGGAGGAGTCCAGCAGTTTAATCACCTCGTCCGCCGTGTGCAGGCGCCCTTGTTGCAGAAGTTGCTCGGCCTGGTCCAGATGTTTTTGTTTCCACTGATGTTTTCGGTTTTGTTTTTCCCAGGCAGAGCAGATTTCTAAATATAGTTTTTGATCCTCTCCTGCCAGGGGTCTACATTTTCCGGCCAGTTCTATAAGTTCCAGTGCAGCTTGCAACTGGTGGTCATCAAACAAGGCTTTGGCCTGCTGGACCAAGACTTGACAAGCCTGGAGTTTGAGTTCCACCACAGCTTTGTGGTGAGGATAGCGACATTGGAGCAGCACTCGTGCGGCTTCGTCGGCTGCTCCTTGGCGCAGATATTCGGCAGCGACACGGCACTCGTGAGGGTCAAAGATGCCCATGGTGAGGTTCCTTGTGCGGTGGAACAATTTATTATGGGGCCGACAGGTTGGGAGATTCAACTTAAATCCCCAACCCCAGCCATCCAGCCGCAGTCAACACTCCCAATAGTCCCACGCCTGCCAAAACCACCCCTGGGCGGTAGTATCCCCCCAGACGGCGATCCGTCCAGATTATGATCCCCAGTCCCAACAACCATCCCACCACCGTGCCCATGGAGCCCAACATCCATCGCACTTGGGCGCGTCGGCGGTTTTGATCTAAATGCTGGGCCCAGCGCACCAACACCGGCTGAGGGATCAACACTTCCACAGTGCATTGGGCCACAAATCCGCCAAAAGGTTTTTCCTGACACTGGGCTTGTGATCGGATTTTCACCTCCGCTTGGCTTGTCAGCCATGCCCATTGTTGCTCTAGCTCCTCAGGAGGAAAGGAGCGGTGGAGATGCTTTTGGGCCAGTTGGTTTAGTTGGTTTAGAAGTTTTTGATGCAGTTGGACTCGTGCCCGATGTTGG
>JAJRRR010000217.1 GCA_024279285.1 Planctomycetota bacterium | reverse complement strand
CAGGAGTGCCACTTTTTGAAAAGAAATCCGGTATCCTTGTTGTGCCCAGCGCCAATAGCAATAAATGTAAAAGAGGAAAAATGGGATGCCTGTCAACAAAACTCCCCAAGTGAGCCACGAAGCGTGCGACTCCACATAAGCCGGAATCGCAGTAAAGAACACCGAACCGACTTCTTCAAATTCGTAGAAGTCTTCCACATGGTCCATCAGGGTTGCTCCGGCCAGAATAGGTCCGGCATAAATGTACAAATTGAGAATAATGTCCAAAGTGCGTCCTTTGCTGGTGTCGTTACCCACTCGGGCGTCGTAGATTCGGCCGATTCCGAAGGTTTGAAGACTACTGTGATAAACATCCCACCAGGTTGCCAACACGGACACAAACACGGCAATCCAGGTGGACCACATCATGGCCATAAACAACAACACCGGCACCGCAACGAATCGGAAAGGATATTGCCGAAAGATTTCTCGGTTCAAGTGGCTGCGGAAGAAAACGATGACCAGATGGGCCATGATGAATGCCCCGATGAAAAGCGTCGCCGGCGGGGCTTCGTAGTCTCCGACCTGAATGGGCGATTCCGTCAGGGCAGTGCCCGAAATGGCCCATCCCAGCACCATGGCCAGCAAGGGTGAAAAAATCAAAAACACGCTATCAAACACCGGGCCCACCAGCCAACCCGATGCCAAGGTTAACGCGCTTTGGCGTGAGCGAATAAGCCCTTGTTCAATCACAGAAGTGCTGGCCATGGCAATTCACCCAAGTTGAAAGGGCAAGCAAAAAGACACTATTTCTCCACGAGTGGCAAGCTGTGTGCAAGCAAACATAGATTGCACGCAAGGATCAGCCCCGCAAAAGTTGCCAAAAAACAACAGTTCCTTCCCCTAGGGGGGCGTTAAAACCCTGCTAGCCCAAAAAATGCGGCGTTGCAGCCGAAACTGCAACGCCGCTCTTGAGATTATTGCACTAGCCGCACTTTGGGGGTTTTGATGATCTTTTGGAAGATTTCCACAAGCACTTCTTCGTACATGGCCGGATTGCCAGAACTCTTGGGTGCCAAGCCATTTTCGTCGGCTGTGCCTCCCAAGTTGGCCATCCGGTTCATAAAGTCCTCGTTGGTGCCTAGACCCACCCCGACAGGAAAGAGCAGGTAGCCTTGAGCCTGCATCATGTGGGCCTGCATCAAGGGGGCGTCGGCCCAATAGGCTCCGTTGTTGTAGAAGTAGGGACTGGGATTGTCGGCAATATACTGGCTGATTTCTGCCTCGGAGGAGACATACAGGTTGGGCATGCCATCGGTGAGCAGGATGACCACTTTGTTGGTGTTGGTGCGGCCGGATCCACCTTCGGCAGCCGGACGCAAGTGTTCCTTGGCCACAATCAGTCCTCCTTCCGTGGCTGTGGTGGCTCGCTTGTCACCCACCGCTTGCAAAGTGGTGCACACCTGCATGGCCGACAGGTAGTCACTGGTCAAAGGTTGGTGGATCTTCGCGTTGCCTTCGTCCAGCGAATCAAAGGAGATGACCGAAACCCAGTCGGCCTGGGAACTGGGCACGCCCTGATTCTGCTCCTGAACGATCTGAATGGCCCGAATGATCGCACGCCGCCCCGCGTGCATCGGTTGCTCCCGGGGTGGGAAAGTAAAGGTTTGTCCGTTGACATCTTCCTGGTGGTAAGGGCAATAGGGACTGCGGGTGGAAAGCGGCACATATTGTCCGCCCACCGGTTGCAAGTCCCGACCAAAGTCCATCATAAACTGCACATAGGTCCGGTAGCCGATTTTGTTGAGATAGGCTTTGACAATTTTCTTTTTGGCCTTGGGGAAGGAAGTTCGGTTTGGATTGTTGAATTTGGTGATGCGGTCGGGATCTTGGTTCGGGGGCAACCAGCCTCGGCGGAAAGGTGGAGTTCCCTTGCCACCTCCCAGTACTAGCCCGGGCCACAGGTAGCTGTTCCCTCCGGGCAAGAAGGCCACTTGAGAAGCCGGATGCCAATACCAGGGCAGGAACACATAGGGGTGTTGAGGCAAGGCAGGATGGAATCCTGCTGGTGGAGTGGGCGGGGAAGAGCCACCACCACCGCTTCCACCGCTGCTTCCTCCACTTTTCTTCTTCTTTTTGCTGCTACCACTTTTCTTTTTCTTTTTGCTTCCGCTTTTCTTTTTCTTCTTTTTGCCTTCATCATCGCCTTTCTTCTTCTTCTTCTTCTTCTTCTTCTTCTTGTGATCATCATCCCCATCGTCGTCCTTCTTTTTCTTCTTTTTCTTCTTCTTTTTCTTCTTGCTGTGCTTGCTATCATCATCGTCGTCATCATCACCTTTCTTCTTCTTCTTCTTCTTCTTCTTGCTCTTTTTCTTTTTGCTGGAGTTGCTTCCTTTGATCTTCTTGGCTTCTATAATGTAGTCCAGATATTTTTCCCAATAGGCGTAGCTGGCGGCGTTGGAGCTGTCAGGAACGGGTTTTGCCGCCGGCATGATGACGGCAATTTGGTTATCAATCATCCAGCTATAGGCTTTTACTTTTCTAGTTGGTTCGTCGTCGGTAGGCAGGATGCGATACTGCTTAGGAATAGAGGGTTGGGCCAGGGGGCCGTCGTCTTTGGTCATTTCTGCATAAGCATATTCGTCCTGTGGCACCCCCAGCGGCTCTCCAATGTGCTGAAGCACGCCGGGAAAAGTGCCAAAACCAAAATCTTCGTACACATCCTGCATCAAGTCGTCACCGATGGTCGGATAACCTTCCGGTGCAAATTTTTGATTCACTAACGAAGTGGCCCAACAAGGTTCCGTGTCGTCGTTCATGGACCCTGACAGATCGATCACAAAAGCAATGTCGCGCGGGTTGGTCATGGCCACCGCCGACACTTGTGTGGTGAAAGTGTCCACTCCGAAGATGCGGCCGAAAAACAGAGGGGTGTTAACCACTCGGGCCGTCACGCGCACGGCATTGCCGGAAGTTTCGTTAGGGGTGAAGGTGCGGGACTGGGAATCCCAAACTCCGATTTCCACATCCGCCGGTTGGAGCTGCACTTGTTGGCCTCCGGCCACATGATACCCAGCGTATTGATTGGCCAGCTCATATACGGCATCAGGTCCCTCGCCTAAAGCCGCTGCTCCGGCCATCGCTGCCGAGTCTGCTGCAGCTTGCAACTGCGTGCGCACCAGCACCATGTAGCCCACATCCACTCCAAACGCCACCAGGCCGACCATAATGGTCATCAAGATGGCGGCCAACACAAGCGTGGCTGCACGACGCGACCGCGGGGAATTGTACCGTTTCATGGGCTTGCTCCCTGTGCCGTGAAAACCCCTGTGGAAGAATCCCTTACGCAAAAGTGGCTACGCCAGGAGGGGTGCCAAACGACAGACTACGCCCAGACTGGGGTAGTCTATTTGAACACTGGGATACGATCCCGCAGGCGTCAAAAAATCAAGAACCGAAAAATCCCAAAAACCCGAACCGGCCGCGTTCCAAGCTGCTTGAGAGAATCAATGTTGCCAAATCTCAACACTTCCACCGGACCGGCAGATCGGAAGTCCTTGCAGAACTCTAGCATGTCCTGGCCTGCTCGGCTATTGACCTAATTGCTTGCGGATTCGGTCCAGATGGGCTTGCAGGCGTTGTTGAGGGTTCATTTGGGCCCAATTGGGAGTAGCCGAGCTGGAGCATGTGCACGCCGATCCTCCGCCACAGCCACAGCTTCCAGACGGTTTGGCTCTGCGCCCGCCTTGACCCTGGGAATGGATAGACTGAGCTTGCCACGGCTTGGATGGAACTTGAACGGTACTGTGGCCGCTGTAGCTCATCACATTGGTCTGAAGCTGCAAGTCTTCTTCCAGGGGACGATGAGGACGGATACCCAATTTGTGTAAGACCGCGTGATAAGCCTTCACCGCTTCCTCCGGGGTGATGTCACCTTGAACAATCAATCTCAAGAAGCGTACAAAGGCCAGTTGGTTTTCGGCATGGTTGATTTTTCGTCCGAACAGAGCCACTCGGGCACCGTACTTTTGGGCTTCAGCGATAAGTTTGAATGCGTCATAAGTGGTTCCAGCACTTCCGCCCAGAATGCCAATAATCAAATGAGGGTCATAATTCACCAGTTCTTCCAGGGCCTTGGGACCGTGATAAACAATTTTCAAAAACAGAGGGCGTCCCGATTGAGGTACTCCTGCTAGGGCCCTTACTATATGGTCGTTGATAAACTTGTAGATCTCCTCTGCCCGGAGCCCTTGAGGGTCATTAGGATCAAATACTTCCAGAAAGTGGCGAAAACCCTTGCGCTCCGCTTCCAGGCGGAACTTGTGATATTCTTCCAGAGTTTTCAGGTCTTCTTCCAGGCGGTTGTTGAAAGTCACGCTGTAAAGTCCCAAATTGGCCCCTAAGCATCGTTCCTCAGGAGCACAATCTAAATGCCCGCACTGAATGTGATCAATCGTTGTGGAACGGAAGGGACGCGAAGGCAACCGGGGGTAGCGACCTCCACGCACTACCCAAATGTCGGTAGTATCGTTGGCTCGGACCGCCGGGGTGACCGGACTGTGGTCAAAAAGCCGTTCTTGAATGGTCAGCACCTCACTGGTGCTGGCCGACATGAGCATGATGTCCACCGCCTCCTGCTTGACCAGCAAACGAATTTGTTGACGATATTCGGCCAGGGAACGGAATCGCACTTCCTGGGAGTGTTGT
>JAJRRR010000216.1 GCA_024279285.1 Planctomycetota bacterium | reverse complement strand
TCCTCACGCGGTGCTTCGGCCCCAAAAGGCTGCCGCTCAACTGGCTGCCCAGGGCGTGGGAAGCATCACCTTCTTGCCCCCGGAGGCTCAGCAACTTCAAGCCCACGGAGTTTGGAAAGACCGCACCTGGACCGTGGTGATGGTTCGTCCGTTGGGCCAAGACCCTCAATCGCAGCTGACTCTCCGGCCGGGAAGCTCCGCCCGGGTGGCGTTTGCCGTTTGGGACGGAGCCTATGGCGACCGGGATGGACAGAAGCTGGTCTCCATTTGGCATCCGATCACGCTGGAACCCTAGGCCCTTTGCCCTTGCCCAAAAAGGAGCTGTGCTATGGACCGCCGAAGCTTTTTGCAACTGGTGGCTGCCTCAGGGGCTTCGTTGGCTGCTCCCAGGCTTTGGGCCTTTGATCCCTTGCGCGTGGAAAATCCCCTGGGCCAATATCCGAATCGGGACTGGGAACAGATTTATCGGGACCAATACCGCTACGACAGCACTTTCACCTGGGTGTGTGCTCCCAACGACACCCACATGTGCCGACTGAGGGCATTTGTGCGCAACGGGATCATCGTGCGCAGCGAACAAAACTACGATCACGATCGCTACGGCGATCTTTACGGCCATCGGGCCACCAAAGCTTGGAACCCTCGGGGATGTGCCAAAGGGTTTACGATGCAGCGTCGGGTTTATGGACCCTATCGGCTGCGAGGGCCGGTGATTCGCAAAGGTTGGAAGCAATGGGCCGACGATGGGTTTCCCTCGCTTTCAGACCACCCAGAGCTGAGAACCCGATACAAGTTTGACGACCGAGGGAACGACACATTTGTTCGGGTCAGTTGGGAAGAAGCGTTTGAGTATGTGGCCCGAGGACTCATCGCCATCGCCCAAACCTACAGCGGCCCGGAGGGACGACGCCGACTGGAAAAAGACGGCTACGACCCTCTGATGATTGACAAAGTCCAAGGGGCCGGAACGCGCGTGATCAAAATTGGGTCCAATTTGCCGTTGCACGGGCTGGTGGGCAAGTTCGGCATTTATCGGTTTGCCAACATGCTGGGCCTGCTGGATCACCATGTGCGTGGGGTGCCGCCCCAGCTGGCCCGAGGTGCCCGAGACTGGAACGAATACACCTGGCGCGGCGATCAGGCCCCAGGCCACCCCTTCGTCCACGGGCTGCAAACCTGCGACATGGACTTCAATGACCTGAGGTTCTGCAAGCTGGTCATTCAGGTGGGCAAGAACCTGATTGAGAACAAAATGCCCGAGTCCCATTGGCTCAACGAAGTGATGGAGCGCGGGGGCAAGATCGTGGACATCGCTCCGGAGTACAATGCCCCGGCCACCAAAAGCGACTACTGGATCAGCGTTCGTCCGGGACTGTCTGACATCGCCTTGTTTTTGGGCATTACCAAGCTGTTGATGGACAACGGTTGGTACGATGCCGATTTTGTGCGGCGCTTTACCGATTTTCCTCTGCTGGTGCGCACCGACACGCTGCGCCGGCTCCGGCCCGAGGAAGTCATTCCCAACTACAAGCTCAAAGACCTCTCGCAAGGACCTTCGTTTCGGCTCCAAGGGCTTACGCCCGAACAACGGCAGCGGATCGGAGACTTTACCGTTTGGGACCTGGAACAAAACAAACCGGTGGCCGTCTCCCGCGACGAGGTGGGAGAAAACTTCCGCGTCAAAGCTGCCCTGGAGGGGGTCTTCCGCGTCAAACTGCTCAACGGGCAAGAAGTGGAAGTCATGCCCATCTTTGAAATGTACAAACGCCATCTGAAGGACTACGACCTGAAAACCGTGGAGGAGATCACCGGAGCTCCGGCTCATCTGGTCCAGCGCCTGGCCGAAGACATCTGGAAAACCACCCAGGCCGGACATCCGGTGGCCATCCACATCGGAGAAGGCGTCAACCACTACTTCCACGCCACGCTGCACAATCGGGCTACTTACTTGCCGTTGATTCTCACGGGAAATATCGGCAAGCACGGAGCGGGGGTGTACACCTGGGCCGGAAACTACAAAGGAGGGGTGTTTCAAGCCTCCCCCTGGAGTGGACCTGGGGTGGCCTCCTATGTGGCCGAAGACCCCTTCAACCCCGTGCTGGACCCTCAAGCACGAATCACCAAAAAACACCTCCGAAAATGCAGTGATGTGGAAGACCCGTCCTATTGGGCCTGTGGAGAACGCATCCTGGCCGTGGACACCCCCCAAGGACGCAAAGTCTTCACCGGCCAGACCCACATGCCCACTCCCACCAAAGCCTTCTGGTACAACAACGCCAACTGGCTCAATCAGGCCAAGTGGGTCTATAACATCATCGTCAATGTGTTGCCCAAAACCGACATGATCATCGACCAGCAGATTGAGTGGACCGGATCGGCCGAGTATGCCGACATCGTCTTGCCGGTCAACTCCTGGGTGGAGTTTGAAGACTACGAGTGTGCCGGGAGCTGCTCCAATCCGTTTTTGCAGATTTGGAAAGGCGGGATCAAACCGCTTTATGACACGAGGGACGATGCAGCCGTGTTTGCCGGGGTGGCCCAAGCCCTGAGCCGGCTGCTGGGCGACCAGCGGTTTGCCGACTATTGGAAGTTCGTGCTGGAGAAAAATGCCAAAGTGTACATCCAACGCGTGCTGGACAACTGCATCACCACCCGAGGCAAAGACGGCCCTTATCAGGTGGACAAGATTCTTCAGGGCCACTACGGAGGGGAACCCGGCGCGGCCCTGATGCTCTATCGGACCTATCCTCGGGTGCCGTTCTGGGAGCAAGTGCACGATTCCATCCCCTTTTACACCGACAGTGGCCGCCTGCACTCCTATTGCGATTTGCCGGAAGCGATTGAATACGGCGAAAACTTGGTGGTGCACCGCGAGGCGGTGGAAGCCACGCCCTATCTGCCCAATGTGATCGTCTCCACCAGCCCTTTCATCCGACCTAAAGACTACGGAATTCCCCTGGACACCATTGATCCTGATTTGCGCCAAGTGCGCAATGTGAAGATGCCTTGGTCGGAGGTGAAGAAGACGGTCAATCCGCTTTGGGCCCAAGGATTCCGCTTCTATTGCTCCACGCCCAAGAGCCGCCATTCCACCCACTCGTCTTGGTCCACGGTGGATTGGCACTGGATTTGGAGCGACAACTTTGGGGATCCTTATCGGGCCGACAAGCGAGCTCCCGGCGTGGCCGATCGGCAGATTCAGATGAATCCTCAGGCTGCCCGAGACCTGGGACTCAACGAAGGCGACTATGTTTGGGTGGATGCCAACCCCGAGGATCGGCCTTACATCGGCTGGAAAGACGACGAAGGCTCGTTTCGCCATCGGGCCTTCCGGTGCATGGTGCGAGTGAAATTCAACCCAGGCTTGCCTTACAACTTCACCATCCTCAAACACACCGGATGGATTGCCACGGAGCGGAGTGTTCGGGCCCATGAGTCGCGCCCGGACGGCCGGGCCCTGGCCACCGAAACCGGCTATCAGGCCAGCTACCGCTACGGCTCTCACCAAAGCATCACCCGAAACTGGATGATGCCCATGCACCAAACCGACACCTTGTTCCACAAGAAAACCGGCACGCTGGGCTTTGTGTTCGGGTTTGAAGTGGACAACCACGCCATCAACACCGTGCCCAAAGAAACCCTGGTACGCATTGTGAAAGCCGAACCTGGCGGAATCGGCGGCCAAGGCATCTGGCTGCCTGCCCAAAGCGGCTACAGCCCCGGTGCCCAATCCCCACAAAAAACCCTCTACCTGACCGGTGGCTACATTAAAGTCATCGGTGGGTAAATAACCCACTAATTGAGAATTAACTGCCAGATTTGATCAGAAAAGTAAGGCAATTATTTGAGATTTTCCAACACAGGAATAATTAGAAATGCAAAGGTAGTAAAACAATGCACAATCCAGATTTCAACAACCGCTCCGAAGCTCAGGATTTAGGACCACAATGGGCACCAAAGGTGCATCCGGCCACTCGGGCCCTGGAGCCGGAGGACCCGTTGGAGTTCTTCGCTGCACAAGTTCCAGGAGATCCGGAGCTTATGCTCCGTTGCACGGTGGAAGAATATGCCCGCCAAGGGTGGTCCGGAGCGGAGATTTTGAGCTTGTTTTCAGATCCGAACTATCCGGCACTGCAACAACTGGCCAGGCAATTAGGCCCTGATCGGGTCAAGCAATGTGTTGCCCAGGTGCTGGGGGAATGTGGAGCTTTTAAAGTCAAAGTTCAGGAATATCACGACGAGTTGTCGTGCGTTCCTCAGTGCGAGTTGGTTCAGTTACAAATAAAAGGAGAATCTTAATAGTTCTCTTAAATTTGAAAACCTACTCCATTGGGAGGCAAGTGCCATGCCTCAGGTTTATAACTGGCAGATTGGTCGCAAGATGGAGTTCCCTTTTGAGGAACGACACCCTCAATGGCAGTTTGCCTTTGTGTTTAACATCAACCGTTGCATTGGTTGCCAGACTTGCACCATGGCCTGCAAAAGCACCTGGACTTTTTCTCAGGGGCAGGAGTATATGTGGTGGAACAATGTGGAGAGTAAGCCCTATGGGGGCTACCCTCAGCATTGGGATGCCCGACTGCTGGCCATGCTGGAGGAAGTGAACCCTGGTGGGCAGGTATGGAATCTGCATCGTTCTGATCCGCAGCGTGCTCCTTATGGGGTGTTTCAAGGACTGACCATCTACGAAGCGGCCCGACGACGCATCGGTCCCGAAGGCCCTCAGGTGGCCCTGGGCTATCTGCCCCCAGAAGAACATTGGCGCCATCCCAACATCCACGAAGACACCCCCCATGGAGAGCTTTTCCAGAAGGACCGTCAGTTTGGGGGTCAGAGTCGTTTGCCGGAGCATCGGGTATGGTTTTTCCACCTGGCCCGAATCTGCAACCACTGCACTTATCCGGCCTGCCTGGCTGCTTGTCCTCGCCAGGCCATCTACAAGCGTCCTGAGGACGGCGTGGTGCTGATCGACCAGCGGCGCTGCCGAGGGTATCGCAAGTGTGTGGAAGGGTGCCCTTACAAGAAGGCCATGTATCGGCCCACCACTCGCACCAGCGAAAAGTGCATCGCCTGCTTCCCGCGCCTGGAAGGCAAGGACCCGGAAATCACCCCCGATGGGGTGCCTGTGGAAACCCGATGCATGGCAGCCTGCGTGGGTAAGATTCGTCTTCAAGGGCTGGTGCGCATTGCCGAGGATGGCACCTGGTCTCGGGAGCCAACCAATCCGATTTACTTTCTGGTTCGGGAGCGTCGGGTGGCACTGCCGCTTTATCCGCAGTTTGGCACCGAGCCTAACGGTTTTTACATCCCCCCACGCTGGGTCCCCCGAGACTATCTAGT
>JAJRRR010000215.1 GCA_024279285.1 Planctomycetota bacterium | reverse complement strand
GGGTGGAAAGCTTTGAACAGATGACCAATGTGCCCAAAACCCTCCGTGAAAAACTGAAACAGCACTTCCGGCTCTGGAGTACGCAAGTCCTAGCCCACCAAAAAGCACCCGACCGGACCGAAAAACTTCTGCTGCGGCTCCACGACGGAGAGCAGACCGAATGTGTGCTGCTTCGTCAAGGGCCGCAGCGACGCACCGTGTGCATCAGCACCCAGGTGGGCTGTGCGATGGGATGCGTGTTTTGCGCCAGCGGCCTGGACGGTGTCAAGCGTAACCTCACTCAGGGGGAAATCATCGAACAGGTCTTGCGTCTGGACCGGCTTCTGAGCCCCAAGGAGCGGCTCAGCCACATTGTGGTGATGGGCATGGGCGAGCCATTGGCCAACCTCAACGCCCTGCTGCCTGCCTTGGACTGGATCACCCAACAGTTGCAGATCAGCCATCGTCGGGTGACGATTTCCACAGTGGGCTTGCCCCAAGGAATTCGGCGACTGGCTCGGTTGGAGCATCCCTATCACTTGGCCATCTCGCTCCATGCTCCCAGCGACTCTTTGCGCACGAAGCTGGTGCCGGTGAACCGTTCCGTGGGCTTGGAGGACATTTTGGAAGCGGCGGATGAGTACTTTCGGGCCACAGGGCGTCGGGTGACTTATGAGTATGTGCTGCTGGAGGGGGTGAACGATTCTCCCCAAGCGGCGCGTGCCTTGGGCCAGCTTTTGCAGCGACATCCGGCACTGGTCAATTTGATCCCTTACAATCCCGTGGCCGGTCTGCCTTATCGCACTCCTTCCGCTGAGCGTGTGCGGCGGTTCGCTCAGGAGTTGCGTCGTTGGGCAGTGGAAGTGCAAGTGCGTCAGCGCAAAGGGGCCGAAATTGACGCTGCTTGTGGTCAGCTCCGACGCCGCTTCAGTGCCCCTGTGCAAAGACCCTCCTTGCTACCTTCTCCCAAGTCCACTTGACGCTCGTTCTGTGGGCTTTTTCCCCAAAACAGCCTTGGTGGGCTAGTGCTCTGCGGCCCATTGAGCCACTTGGGCAATGCGTCGTCCCAGAGCTTGAAGCACTTCCGGAGGTTGAAGCAGCACTGGATGATGGAGCAACACGGTGGCTTGAGCAGCCAAGAAAGCGTGCTCCAGGGGGCTCCCACGGCGGCATCGCCGCGCCCCCCGGTACACGAACCCGCGGAAGCCTTCGCCCAGGGGAATGCCTTCGGCTCGGGCCGCTTCCAAAAACCGCTCACGCACTTGTCCATCGCGTTCCACGCCCACCAGCCACCAACCCAGCTTGTAGTAGCCCGGCGACTCCTCTGTGCGAGCCGGTCGTGGAAGCCGGAAGTGTTCGCACGAGCCAAGCTCTTTCAAGAGCACTTGGGCTCCCTGAAGACGCTGCTTGTGGAACTGGTCCAGCAGCTCCAACTGGGGCAACAGCACGGCGGCTTGCAAGGCCGAAAGGGGAAAAGCGTCATTTCCGCGTTGGGCGAAGATTTTCAACCGCTGAAGCACCACTGGATCGTGCCCCAGCAGGGCCCCTCCGCGTCCGGCCGAAAGGAGCTTGCTTCCTCCGAAGCTGATCACGCCCACATCGGCCCAGCTTCCCATCGGACGCCCCTGTGCCCAGGCTCCCGGACACTGACTGGCATCCTCTACCACCCCCAGGTTTAGCGATCTGGCCAGGTCCATGATCTGGTCCATGGGAGCAAGGGTTCCATGCAGATGCGACACCACCAGGGCTTTGGTCTGGGGAGAACAGGCTTGGGCAATAAGTTGGGGGTCCAGGTGCCAGGAGTGCGGAGCCAAGTCCAGGAGCACGGGCCGAGCCCCAATGCACTCAATAGCCCGAAAGTTGCCTGGGAAGTCGTATCCTGCCAGCAGCACCTCATCTCTCGGGCCCACGCCCAAGGCTCTCAATGCCAGTTCCACGGCCACCGTGCCGGAGCTGCAAAGCCACGCCCAAGAGACGCTAAATCGCAGCCGCAGTTTTTCCCGAACCTCCTCCAGCACCGGAGCGTGGTATTGTCCCCAATGGCCCGAGTGCCAAAGCTCCTCCAGGGCGCGCCAGATCCGCGGATGCTGAGGCGGCCAGGTCCACCGCATGTGGGCAAACGCTCCCTGGCCCCCTTGTACCGCAAGAGGTCCTTCCACATCGGGAAAAGTGTCATGCTGGGGATGCGACATGATCAGATCAGGAGCAATTGTGGAGAATTGCTTGCCGGAACCCTATACTGATCGCAAAGTCTCCAGCCTTGGGTGGCTTTTGGGTTGTGTGGTTTTATGCTACTTGCAGAAATTCCGGGAGAAAATGAGCCAGGCAGCAGAGTTTGGGGTGCGGTTTGTGATGATCGGGGGATTTTTGGGAGCGGGCAAGACAACCACCGTGGCCCGACTGGCTCGCCACTGGCTGGGCCAAGGCTTGCGTGTGGCGGTGGTTACCAACGATCAGGCTCCCGATCTGGTGGACACCCGAACCTTGCAAGCCGCCGGCTTGCCCGTGGGCGAAGTGCCAGGAGCATGCTTCTGCTGCAAGTTTGATGATCTGGTCAACACAGCCAGCCGGCTTTGGGAGCAAGTGCGCCCTCAAGTCATCCTGGCCGAACCTGTGGGAAGCTGCACCGATCTGGTGGCCACCGTGGCTGAGCCGCTAAGACGCTTGTATCCCCGATTTCAACTTGCCCCGTTTGTCGTGCTGTTCAAACCCGAGCATGGGGAAAAAATCCTCAGCGGCCAGGGGCGCGGATTTTCGCCCAAAGCTGCCTATATCTTCCACAAGCAACTGGAAGAAGCCGATGTGATCGCGCTGAACAAAATTGATCGCCTCTCTCCAGAACAAATCCAGCGGCTAGAGCAGTTGGTCCGCCAACACTATCCGGACAAAACCCTCTTGAGCATCAGTGCCCGCACGGGGCAGGGTTTTGATCGCTTGTGTCAGGTGTTGGATCAGCCCTATCCCTCCTCCCGACGCTTCATGGAAGTGGACTACGACATCTATGCCGAGGGAGAAGCGGAACTGGGATGGCTCAACTGTTGCGCGCAGTTGACCAGCTCACAAGGTGGCGAGTTTCCGCTGGATGAAGTGCTTTGGGAGTTTATGGACTTGCTGGCTGCTCGCCTGCAGAGCTTGGGAGAGGTGGGCCATGTGAAGGCTTCGGCCGGTTGGGGCTCCGAGTTGGCCGTAGCCAACTGGACCTCTAGCGCTGACCCGGTGGAGCTTTCACGCTCAAGCGGCGTTCATGTACCTGGGGCTGAACTTACCCTCAACGCCCGAGTGGCCACCGATCCGGAGCAACTTTTGCGCTGCGCCCGGGAAGCTCTGGACGAGCTTTGCTCCCATCGTCAGCTTTCCTGGCAGGGGCTGCGCTGGCGAAGTTTTCGCCCCGGCCGGCCTGTGCCCACCCATCGCTTCACCCAACCCTAATCAGCACGAGCTTTAGTCGCAGCTACTTAGGAGCTCAAGCCATGAAAAAAGTGGACGCCGGAGGCGGATGGCCTGCGGTGCGCTATGTGTGGCAGGCGGCTCGTCGCAGCGGAGGATTGTGGCGCATGTTTCAAGCCCTGCGCACAGCGAACGCCTGCAAAACCTGTGCCCTGGGTATGGGCGGCGTCCGGGGCGGCATGGTGGACGAGTTGGGCCGACGATTCCAGGTGTGCAAAAAATCCGTCCAAGCTATGGCTGCCGACATGCAGCCACCCATCCCAGAGCACTTCTGGAAACAGCATTCCTTGGAACAACTTCGCCAATGGAGCCCACGCGACCTGGAACACGCCGGACGACTGGTCCAGCCCCTGCGCTGGGAACAAGGCCAAACTCACTTCCACCCGGCCTCTTGGAACGAAGCCCTCCAGGACATTGCCCAAACCCTGCACGCTACCTCTCCGGAACAAGTGTTCTTCTACTTCAGCGGACGCAGTTCCAACGAAGCCGGTTTTTTGCTCCAACTGCTGGCCCGACTCTACGGCTCCAATCATGTGAACAACTGTAGCTACTACTGCCATCAGGCCAGTGGGGTGGGGCTTAACAGCTCACTTGGCTCAGGCACCGCCACCGTAGTGCTGGAAGACCTGTTGCAATGTGATCTGGTGTTTCTCATCGGAGGCAATCCGGCCAGCAACCATCCGCGACTGGTGGCCCATCTGGTCGATGTGCGTCGCCGAGGCGGTCAGGTGGTGGTGATCAATCCTGTGGTGGAAACCGGTCTGGTGCGGTTCCGGATTCCCAGTCGTTTGGGCAGTTTGTTGTGGGGCTCTCCGGTGGCTTCGGAGTATGTGCAGCCTCACATCGGTGGCGATCTGGCGCTGCTTTCCGGAGTGGCCAAAGCCGTGCTGGACCTGGGTGCCCAAGACGAAGATTTTCTCCGGCGACACACCACGGGCTATGAGGAGCTTCGGGCCCATCTGGAGTCGCTCAGTTGGGACGAAATCGAACGCAAAAGCGGCGTGACTCGCCAACAAATGGAGCATCTGGCCCGACTCTATGCTCAGGCCCAACGGGTCATTTTTGCCTGGACCATGGGCATCACCCACCATCGCCACGGCGTGCAGAATGTTCAGGCGATTGCTAACCTGGCGTTGTTGCGCGGGATGGTGGGCAAGCCAGGAGCAGGACTGCTGCCCATACGAGGGCACTCCAATGTCCAAGGCATGGGCACCGTGGGGGTCACTCCTGAACTGAAGCAAATCATCTGGAAACGCCTGGAGGAGCACTTTGGGGTGCGCAAGCCCGAGCATTCGGGGCTGGACACCCTGGGCTGCATGCAAGCGGCTCATCAGGGGCGCATGCGCGTGGGAATCTGCTTGGGCGGGAATCTCTACGGGGCCAATCCTCACAGTCGTTGGGCGGCGGAAGCCCTTGGAAAACTGGAATTGCTGGTTTACCTCAGCACCACGCTCAACACTGGCCATGTGCACGCTTTGGGGCGCAGGACCTGGATCCTGCCCGTGCTGGCCCGAGACGAAGAACCTCAGCCCACCACTCAGGAGTCCATGTTCAATTACATCCGCTTCAGCCAAGGAGGGCCCCAACGCCACCAAGGACCACGAAGCGAAGTGGAAGTGATCGCCGAGTTGGGAGAACGCCTCCTAGGAGGGCAGACCCCAGTGGATTGGAACCTGATGCGTCAAACCCGAAACATCCGCCAAGCTCTGGCCCAAGTGGTTCCCGGGCTGGAAAAACTGGGCCAAATTGACCGCACCCGGGAGGAGTTCCACATCCCAGGACGCACTTTCCATCAGCCGGTGTTTGCCACTCCGGACGGCAAAGCCCGGCTGCATGTCCTCCCCTTGCCGGAACTGGCCGGCGGAGAAGGCAAGCTGCGAGTGATGACCGTGCGAAGCGAGGGACAGTTCAACACGGTCGTTTATGAACAAGAGGACCTTTATCGCGGGCAGAGCCGTCGGGATGTGATTCTGGTCCACCCGGGAGACATTCGCCGCTTGGGTCTAGTGGCAGGGAAGTCAGTGCGCGTGCGGTCCGAAGCCGGAGAAATGATCGTCCGCCTGGAACCTTATGAGGCCATCAAACCGGGCAATGCCCTGATGTACTACCCGGAAGCCAACGCCCTGGTCCCTACTCACGCCGATCCTCAATCCCGCACCCCGGCGTTCAAATGCGTGGTGGTGGAGGTGGAAAGAGTGTAAGCTTGGCTCCCATCGACCGAATTGTTTCTTACCGCTTTCGGCGCAGGGAAAGCTGCCGAGCGAGGGTCTTCCGGTGCAACTGCGATGGGGTTTGTTAGGCTGTTTTGGGTTGGCGGTCCTGCTGGAGTGGGTGGCTCCGGTAGTGTTGGGGATGTTTTTGGCCTGGCGGCAGAGGGCTTCGTGGCGATGGTGGTTCTGGGGAGCAGGGGTGTTCGTGATGTTTCAGGGGTTGCTGCGAGTCCCGCTGGTCCTGTTCCTCCAAACTCGTCCTAGTGTGCAGGCGGCACCGAAAGAGCCGTTGTGGCTATGGCTTTGGATAGCCGCAGTGGCTTTTTCAGCCGGCTTGGTGGAAGAAGGAGGCCGATGGCTGGCCATGCGCTGGGTGGTTCCGCAGCAGAAGCGCAGCTTTTCCACCGCCATGATGCTGGGAGCCGGTCACGGGGGTGCGGAAAGCATCGGCGTGGGTTTGCTGGTGCTCTCCTCTGTGCTG
>JAJRRR010000214.1 GCA_024279285.1 Planctomycetota bacterium | reverse complement strand
GACCCGCGCCGCATTTGCCCTGGGGGTGTTGGACCAGGCGGCATCTGCCGAAGTGTTGGACAGACTAGAGCAGATGCTGGACGATCCGGTGGTGGATGTGCGCTACAACGCTGCGGTGGCTTTGGCCCGATATGGCCGTTCTCAAGCGGTGCCCACTTTGGTCGAAATGCTTCAGCCTCAGCAGCCCGAAGCCGTGGAGCTGGAAAAGGACCCAGCCGGCAAAACCATCAAAGTGGCCCGAATCCACATCACCGCCCTCCAAGCAGCCCTGCTGCTGGCCAAGCAGAACCCCCAGGCTGATCTTTCGCCCCTGGAGGCTCCGACCGAAAAATTGGCCCAGGACCAACGAACTCCGGCCAAAATCCGCATCCGCGCAAGAGAACTACTCAATGTGCTACGCGATCGGGCCCGGAGAGAGTAGCTTCCCTGGCTTGGGCGGTTGGGTGCGAAACTCCCAGCATAATCTTGGGCAGCCGAACTGTCCCTGGGTTCAAGCCCCAACGGGACCAAAGCCCTCGGGTCAGACACACCAGCCGAATCGGAGCTGGCCTTGGGAATTGACAACAAGGGCCTAACCACCTTTGGAACCAGAACCAAGCTGCGTTGGTTTTTTGAACCCCCTGCCAAACCGCCTCCAGAGGAAAACCGGAGCGGTGGAGCTGTCCGCACCATCCAAGCACTGCCCAGCCACAAGGCTCCTGAGCACATATGAGCCACGCCCGTTGGCCCCTTGGTCCCTGCAAGCAGAACACACCCAGCTTTTCTCGCCGCTGGAGATAGTCCACCAGATCCTTCCACGCTTCTTGTTCCACCGGCCAAGGGAGCCAGTGCCGAGGGAGGGATTGGGGGATTTGGGCCTTCGGCGCCGACAGGCATGTCCAAGCGTTGCTTGTTGGAGTGGGAGCGGGGCTGGTTTGGTGAGGAGTTTGACCTTGGGGCAAGAAGGCAACCCAACCAGTGGACCGCCAAAGCCAGTGCCAGCGTCGCCATCGGGCCACCACGAGCCACCGGCTCTGGTCCCGTTGTGCCCACGGCAATTGGGCAAGCCAAAGCTCCTGGGGAGAGCCAGACGGCCCCCCTTGGGTTTGGAGCAATTGGAGCAGAGCCACCGTCGGGTGCCCAAGCGGCACAGCGGCCGACCAACCAGGAAGCACCCAACCCTTGTTGCTGTTCTTTCCTCCCTCTTGCACAAGGGGAACCACGCCGGTCAGTTCCCCTGCGGACCAGAAAGTAGCCAAGAGCAACCGAGGTTGGGGGGTCCAGTTTTCCAGCAACCACTGCACTCCCCAAGGGGTGGCCCAAACTCCAGGCCATCCTCCTTGGGCAATCAAGTGCTCCCAGGCCAGCCACACCTCAGCCAGCCCCTGAGGTCCTTTGAGCCACCTTAACCACATGCTTGGGCTCCCAGTGGGCAAGGGAAGTGCCCTTTTTCCACTTTAATCAGCCGGGCTGCGGTCTGCGATCACTGCTGCCGCGCAACCAGCGAAGGTTTACAATGCACAAGGGGCATTTGCTGGGAAGTTTCAGATGGGCAAGCCAAGTGCGGAAGAACTGACCCGGGCCATCCGCCAAAAAGCCCTGGCGTTGGGCTTTGCCGCCGTGGGAGTCGCTCCGGCCGTGACTCCCCAGGGGATTTCACGCTTCTATCGGTGGCTGGCCCAAGGGTATGCCGGACAGATGCACTACTTGACGGATCGTGCCGAAGCGTATGCCCATCCGCGTTTTGTGCTGCAAGGGGTGCGCTCGTTGGTGGTGCTGGCCCAGCCCTATCGCACCCAAGAGCCTCAAACGCCCAAGCCCACTCAAGGTCGGGTTTCACGCTACGCCTGGGGGGTGGACTACCACCGCACGGTGCGACGCAAGCTGCGCCAATTGGTGCGGTTGGTCAAGCAGTTGGCCGACCCTTGTCAGGTCCGAGGCGTGGTGGACACCGCCCCGCTGCTGGAACGCGATTTTGCCCAACTGGCCGGACTGGGATGGCAAGGGAAAAACACCCTGGTGCTCAACCGTCAACTGGGCAGTTGGTTCTTTCTGGCCGTGCTGCTGACCGATCAAGAGCTGATCTACGACCCGCCCACCGAAAAAGGCCACTGCGGCACTTGTCGGGCATGTCTGGACGCTTGTCCCACCCAGGCGTTTGTGGCTCCCGGGGTGCTGGATAGCCGACGCTGTATCAGCTACCTGACCATTGAGCTGCGAGGGCCGATTCCACGGGAACTTCGCTCCGGGTTGGGTCAATGGGTCTTCGGCTGCGATGTGTGTCAGGAGGTTTGCCCTTGGAATCGCAAAGCTCCCACGACCCCTGAGCCAGAGTTTGCTCCCTTGCCGGGGATGAACCCCTTGGAGCTGCTAGAGCTTTTT
The DNA here is from genome assembly GCA_024279285.1 of Planctomycetota bacterium. Lineage (GTDB taxonomy): Bacteria > Planctomycetota > Planctomycetia > Pirellulales > S012-138 > S012-138. Next base: position 432 of record JAJRRR010000214.1, on the reverse strand, counting down.
GAGCTGAACGAGGAGGGTTTCCGTCGGAGATTTGGGCACACTCCTCTTGCGCGTCCTGGCCGCGAAGGCATGCTGCGCAATGCCGCCGTGGTGCTGGGAAATCAACGATGTGAGGAAGCCGTGCCCGTGCTGGCCCAAGCCCTGAAACGCGAAGGCCCCGTGGTGCGCGAAGCCTGCGTTTGGGCCCTGGGCCAGATCGCCACCTCCGAGGCTCTCCAGGTCCTCCGGCAACACGCCCTGGTGGAAACCCATCCCCGGGTGCAAGCCGAACTGCAAACCGTCCTGAACGAAAAAGCCGGTCAAAGAGCTGATCCCCCGGCTCCCTGGACCCCAGAGCCTATGACAGAACCTGTCCCCAGGGCTATTGATTCCCACTCCACCGGGGCTAACTGTGAGGATAAGAGCTGGCCAAATTAAAAGGGCCGTCCAACG
>JAJRRR010000213.1 GCA_024279285.1 Planctomycetota bacterium | reverse complement strand
GTGTCCACGATCACCGGCCGAGTGCCTTTCACCTCTTTGGCAAACTCCACATAAGGAATGATGAACCGGAAATCGTGTTTGGTTTGAAGCAGAAAGCTGATGCAGATGTAGCACAGCACCATGCCCAACACCAACTGGATCACATTGCGCAGTGGGGTGGACATGGGATGGCGAAGCGGGTTGGGCACCTCTCCGGTTCCGGCGGGGATGGAAGGCATGGGCGGATCAATCAAGTCCAGAAACGGAGCCAGTGCCAGCCCTGCCACATAAGTCAAAAACAGTCCTACGATCAGACCAAAGTACACCGCCGAGATGGTGTCCAGCTTTTTCGGGTGAACCAGGATATCCAGGCCGATGGTGATCAAGGCGATGATAATCACGGCGGCAAAGGCCACCAATTGCAGCACTCCCCGACCTGCCACCGCTGGCACTGCATACATGGCATAGATTCCGATCGCTCCGGCGATCACCAACAGGATCAGCCGCAGAATCCACAGCGGCAGGTTCTGCATCAGCGAATCCGGCCTCTGACTCATTGGACTCTCGCCCCACTTTTGGGAGAATCGCCCTGGGGGGCAATTCAGGCTCTTTTCTCTGTTCCGTGTGCTTTGTGATCCTACCGCTTGAAGCAGCAGGGTGTAAAGGATTGTTAGGATTCAGTTTTTACCATTATAGGCACCCCGGGCGGGCAAAAGCCAAATGGCTGGCTCCAATCGGTTCAGGAGGCCCAATCGTGCAGGGCTGCTCCCACGCCATAGGCCAACGCAGCAGCCAGAGTGCCCAACAGCAATGTTTCCAAAGCAGCCAGCCATACCGGCCGACGCAACACGCGACCTTTGACAGCTCCGATGATGACGAACGCCAAGGCAGTCATGGCCACACTAGCGCCAAAAAGCCGCGTGGCTGAAGCTCCCCAAAACAGCCCATACGGCACCAAAGGCACCGCTCCCACGACCACAAACGCTCCAAAAGTCACCAGAGCCGCCTTCCACGGACTGGGAGTTTCCAGCGGCAAGCCCCATTCGTCGGTCAACATGGTGTCAATCCACACCTGAGGGTTGCTGGTGATGACCTCAACGATTTGCTCCAGCAGGGGGCCTTGGAAGCCCTTTTTGGCGAAAATCTGGCGGATTTCTTCGCGTTCCCCTTCGGGCACATGGCGGATGTGGTGTTCTTCCACTTGGCGCATGCGTTGGATCAGTTGGCGTTGTGCCCGAGTGGACAAAAAATTGCCCGCGGCCATGCTGAACCCGTCAGCCAGCAAGTTGGCCAACCCCAGCACCAACACCACCGAAGCCGACAACTGCGCTCCGGTGACCCCGGCCACCACGGCAAAGGTGGTCACCACTCCGTCCAACGCTCCCAAGACGAAATCTCCCAAGTAGCTGTGCTGGGTGGCCTGGGCCAATCGGGCAGCAATGGCCCCAGGCGTGTGCTGGTCTTCCAAAGAAGGCCCGGGGTCCGTCGGACCCAAAGACAACCAACCAAACATGCCCTCGCTCCTGGTGCTTCAAAGAACTTCATCCAAAGGGAGCTTGAACTCCTGCCCCGGCTGCTCCTGCACATATCGGGGCACGGCATACCCAGGCAGTCGGGCTCGCAACTGCCGGATCAGCCACCGCCCTTGCTCCACCGGAACTTCAAAATGGGCAGCTCCCTCCACTCGGTCCAACTGGTGCAAATAGTAAGGCACCACCCCCTGATCCACCAATCCCAAACAAAGCTGCTCCAACACCTCCAACCGGTCGTTCACCCCCCGAAGCAACACTGCCTGATTGAACAACAGCGCCCCGGTGGACCGAAGCCGACGGCAGGCCAAGGCCAGCGATTCATCCAGCTCCTGAGGATGATTGACATGCAACACCACGATGAGTTTCAACCGGGTGCTTTGCATCCAGGTGAGCATTTCCGAGCAGACTCGCTGAGGGATGACCACCGGCACTCGGGTGTGGATTCTCAGGCGTCGCAGGTGGGGGATTTGCTCCAAGCGGCGAACCATCTGAGCCAGGAATTCGTCGGGCCGCACCAGCGGATCCCCTCCGCTCCAGATGACTTCTTCCACTTGGGGATCTTTGGCCAAGTGGGCCAAGGCCGGTTCAAACTCACCCAGCGAACGAGGCATCTGCTCATAAGGAAACACCCGACGAAAACAGTACCGGCAATGTACTGCACATCGGGGGGAGAGGATCATCAAAGCCCGGCCCCGGTACTTGTGCAGCAATCCTGGGGCTTGCACGCTGGCCAGATCGCCGACCGGATCGGGCACAAAACCTGGTGGGGATTGGGCTTCGGCCGCAGCGGGCCACACTTGCACCAGCAGCGGGTCGTTCCAACGCCCCGGCTGCATCCGACGCACATATTCCCAAGGCACAAACAAGGAGAACTTGCCCGGCGGGGCCAGCCCTTGGGGCATTTGTTCTACACTCAGACCCAAGGCTTCGCACAGCACCTCCGGGCGCCGCACCGCGCGAGCCAACGCCTGAGGCCACGGCACCGGAGGATGTTCCCTGCCCAGGGCACACCCTTGCTGTTGGCCCGAAGAAGCAAGTGAACTCATGGGACTCTCTTGGTTCCGGTGTTGGGCCGCCGGACACCCCTGTTGGGAGCATCTTAAAACTTCCCCAACAACGGCACCAGCGGGCTTGGGAACGAACCCAGGCCGTGTCCCGAAACCGGAATCACCAGGAATTGCCCTTTCCGGCCTGGTTGGAGCACTCGCCTTTACGAAGCAAAAAGGCCATATTAAACATAGAGACAACTTTTTTCGGCTCTTTCGTATCCACCCAACAGGAGAAGCATCCGTGGCCACCTACCACACCAGTGAGTTTCGCAAAGGGCTGAAAATCCAGTTGGATGGCGAGCCGTACTTGATGATTGAGTGCAACTTCGTCAAGCCCGGTAAAGGAAACGCCCTCTACAAGTGCAAGCTGCGCAATCTGATCCGCAACACGGTCATTGATCGCACCTGGCGTGGGGGCGAGACGGTAGAAGCGGCCGATGTGGAGGAAGTTCGGGCCCAGTACCTCTATCGCCAAAGCGACAAGTTCGTCTTCATGGACTTGAAAAACTACGAAGAATACGAGCTCTCCAAAGATCAGATGGACGATGCTTGGAAGTTCCTCAAGGAAGGGATGGAGTGCACGCTGTTGCTGTTCAACGGTCAGCCCATCTCTGTCACCCCCCCCAATCATGTGGTCCTGGAAGTCACTTATGCCGAACCGGGTGTGCGTGGAGACACCGCCACGAATGTGACCAAAACCGTGGAGCTGGAAACTGGTGCCCAGATTACTTGTCCGGCTTTTGTCGAAAAAGGAGACAAGATCAAAATAGACACGCGCACCGGGCGCTACATTGAGCGTGTCAAATAAAGCCCTGCATTGGGAAAGCCCTGGTCCTGCTGGAGCTTGCCCCCTGAGCCTGCCCCCCTGCAGAGGGAATCTCATGGCTTCCATTTCCCCGGACGACCCCTGGCGGCCTACGGCTTCGTGGGAAGCGTTGTGCCATCGGGCCCAGGTGCTGCGTCAGTTGCGGGAGTTCTTCTACCGCGAAGGGTTCGTGGAAGTGGAAACCCCCCTTTTGTGCCGCGAGGTGGTGGTCGAAGCCCATCTGGACCCGTTGAGCTTGACTCTTTTCGCTCACCCGAGCCGGGCGGATCAAGGCCCTCGCTACTTCTTGCAATGCTCGCCTGAGCTGGGCATGAAGCGCCTGCTGGCCGCAGGAGCCAAGGCGATATTTCAGATCACTCGGGCGTTTCGGGCCGGAGAGCAAGGCCCTTGGCACAATGTGGAGTTCACCATGCTGGAGTGGTATCGGGCCGGGGATACCCAAGAGCAAGCCCTAGGGCGGCTCTCCCGGCTAGTGGCCCAAGTGTTGCACACCCCTGGAGCCCAAGTGGTAAGCTACAGGGAAGTGTTCCGTCATCATGTGGGCGTGAATCCTTGGCACGCCAGTGCCGGGGAGCTTCGTCAGGCGGTCAGGCGTTTGGGCTTGGGAGAACCGGCCGGCCACTGGCCTGAAGATGATCCCGAGCCCTGGCGCCAGTGGCTTTTTGCCCAGGCGGTTCAACCCCGCTTGGGCTGGGAACGCCCGGTGATCGTGTTTGGCTTTCCGCCCTCAGAGGCCGCTTTGGCCCAACTGTGTGGCAATCCTCCCGTGGCCCAGCGGTTTGAGCTGTTTGTGCAAGGGGTGGAGCTGGCCAACGGCTACCACGAGCTGACCGATCCAGAAGAACTTCGTCGCCGCCTGGAACAAGAAAACCACAAGCGCCGTCGGTTAGGGAAGCCCCCCTTGCCCCTGCCCCAGAAGTTCTTGGCATTACATCAAGCTGGTTTGCCGGATAGCTGGGGAGTGGCCTTGGGTGTGGACCGCCTGGTGGCGCTGAGCTGCCAAGCCCAAAGGCTGGAAGAAGTGATCGCTTTTCCCACTCCCCGAGCCTGAAACCCTGGTGCCAGACACCAGCGGCATGCCGACTCCGGTTTTTCCCTTCAAGCCCAATCCGGTCCTTTTTCATCCCGAAGGATTCTGACCGGAGTTGTTGCCTATCTGATCCGGGTGCACTCCCAGGGCCAGGATACTACAGGCCACCACAGGTTCCAGTCCCAGGCTTCGGGCTTTTTCCAACACTTGGGGGCTTTCGCTTCCTGGGTTGAGCCAAAGCTGGCGCGTGCCCACTTGAGCCACTTCGTCCAGCACCTGTAAGGTCACTTCCGGAGGCACATACACGCTGACCCGATCCAGCGGACGCCGAGGCACTTCGGCCAACCGCCGATACACCTTCAGCCCATGCAGCGTGCCCCCTTTGGGATTGACCGGATAGACCTCGTAGCCTTGCTGCTTGTAGGCCAGCACGGCTTTGTTGCTGTACTTGGTCGGATCCGTGCTTGCTCCCACGATGGCCACCGTGGGTTTTTGGGCAGCTTGCATGGTCAAAGCTCTCGCAAATCCAGGAGAAAGTCACTCCAATTGTTGGCAGCTTCTGCTGAGGGATTATATGGTGCAGAGACCAGGATACCAATCAGAGCTAGGGGACAAAGACCGTCAAGTCAGTTCCCGATTTGCCTTAGCGCTTCGCCCAGGGTGTGGAATTCCTCGGGAGTGTTGTACCCGTGCGGGCTTGCCCGAAGGCGTCCGCTTCGGGCACTAAGGACCACTTTTTGCCGACGCAGCTTGCGCCAGAGCAGTTGGGGATCGGCCCCCGGCCAGGAAAAAGCCACGATGCCGCTTTGATGTTCTTGGGGAAAACGACTCCACACTTCCGCTCCCCAGCTTTCCAATAGCTCTATCAACTCTCCCACCAATTCCAAGATGCGTTGCTGGAGCCGCTGGGGAGTGAGCGTGAGAATCAGCTCCAGGCTTTTGGCCAGCCCGACCATCCCGGCCATGGGGAACGAACCGCCTTCATAGCGAGCGGCCGAAGGCCGAAGCGGCATGCCCGGTTGGTCATACTGCCCCCGGTTCAGAACGCTGTTCCAACCCAGTCCTAAAGGACGCAAAAGCTCTAGGTGTTCCTGGCGTATAAACAGCACCCCGGCTCCCTCGGGACCCAAGAGCCACTTGTGCCCATCGGAGGCCAGAAAGTCTATGCCCAAAGCGTGCACATCCAGGGGAAACACACCCAAGCCTTGAATGGCGTCCACGAACAACAGCGCCTGGTGACGATGAGCCACTTGGGCGGCCTGTTCCAGATCGTGTCGCCATCCGGTGGCATAGTCCACCCAACTGAGAGCCACGATCCGCGTGCGACGATCACATGCCTGGTTGATCCGCTCCAGCAGTTCCCGAGGATGAGGAGCTTCAACCAGTCGCACATCCACGCCACGAGAGGCCAAATTCATCCAGGCAAAGCGATTGGTAGGAAACTCTGCCTGGGGAACGACTACATTGTCCCCTTCGCGCCAGGGGAATCCTTCGGCCACCAGGTTGACCCCTTCGGTGGTGTTGCGCACCACGGCCACTTCTTCGGCTCGGGCACCCAAGAGCTGAGCAAAACTTTGCCGGATGCGTTCAATGGTGCGGTCCCAAATGCTCCAGTTCACATCCCCGTTGTGGCACACATCCAAGGCCCAGTTGCAGATGGACTCATAAGTGGGTCGGGGCAGGGGAGCCACGGCCGCATGGTCCAAATAGCACCAGGTGCGCACCACCGGCATCAAAGAGCGAAAGGTGTGCCAGTCCATCAGGGCAGGCCCCTTGTGCAAAAGGATTGGGGATGGAAACCGGGGCTTACTTCTTCGCGCTTTCCCGATCCGCCTGGGGGACATAGGGGGGGAGTTTTTGCTCGGCGTAAATGGGCCGGAAGCGCGTCATGCGCACTCGCCCTCGCACCAGGGGGAGCGAAACCATCTCCTCGCCGATCAAGGGCTCGGCGTAGCGGACAAACTCGTCGGTGACATCCATGCCCTCGGGAGCAATCCAGGAGCTGGGGAACTGGCGATCGGCCCCGGCAACTTGTTCCAGCGGAACTTTGTCATAGCGGACCCGATACACCGGCCCCGGCTCACGCAAAATGGTGGCCATATACCCCCCTTGACCTTCGGCGGCCAGCAGCACGGCGTGCTGGCCCCCCCGGTAGGCTTCTTCCAGGTCCACGGTGGAAGCGTAAGCCATGCTGTGCCGCTGGTCGGTGCCCGGAATGTTGCTCCGTGCGGCTCCCTTGACCGGAAGTCCTCGCTGATTGAGATAGTTGACCAGCACTTGAGCGGCGGTGATGCGGGTGGAACCAAAAGAAGTGTGTCCAAAGGCGTCTTTCACTTCTCCCAGCTCTCCCACATCAAATCCTTCGCTGATGACCACAATGCATCGCTTGTCTCGGCGCAGGTGGTCGTTGATCCGGTCGGCCACTTCTTCCAGCGTAAAGGGGCGTTCGGCCAGGAGGATCAAAAGGGGCCATTGGCGTTGGGGGTCGGCCAGTCGGGCCGCCGCCGGAATGAACCCGATCCGACGACCCATCGCCTGCATCACCAACACCGGATCCGCTGGACATGATCCCTGGTTCTCCTCATTGGCAAACTGGACCATATGGGTCCAATACTTGGCGGTGGAGCCGTATCCGGGTGTGTGGTCCACCAGCCGAAACTCCGAATCCCCGACATCGTTATCAATGGTCTTGGGCACTCCCACGGCCACCAGGTCCAGCCCTTGCCGATGGGCCAGTTGGGCGATTTTATGGGCGGTGTCCATCGAGTCGTTGCCCCCGATGTAAAGAAAGTAGCCCACATCATGCGCCCGAAATACATCCACCACCCGTTGGAAGTCTTCTTCCTGATGGGGCTTGAGCTTGTAGCGACAGGTGCCGATGGAGCCGGCAGCCGGGGTGTAGCGCAGCAGGGCCACTTCTTCCGGGTCCTGGGCTCCCAGGTCCAAAAGCTCCTCGCGCAACACCCCCTCTATGCCATGACGACCCCCATAGATGCGATCAATCTGAGGGAGTTCCCGGGCGGTTTCAATGATTCCGCGCAGGGTGTTGTTGATCACAGGCGTAGGACCACCGCTTTGAGCGACCACCAGATTGCGTCCAGGCATGGCCGTTCCCCCAAAGGTGGAGCAAAAGCAGGGAAAGGCGATTTTACTGCCTGAAGGAAGCGAAGACGAGCCCCTGCATACTGCCAGCCCTCCGCAGGACAAACCGTGTTTGGAGAAAATTGTTTAGTTGGAGAAGCGGGTTGGAAAACTCCCTATTGGGCAGTGGAGTTTTGAGGGCTTTGGGCGGCTTGGGCAGCCGGTGGCTGAATCGGATTTTTCTCCAGCCAGGCTTTGAGTGCTTCGGCCTCGGCGGCCAGATCTGTGGCCAGTTTTTTGAAAAACTGGGTTCGGGGATCTTCGGGTTCTTCTTCCTGGGTGTCGTCTATTACTTGATTTTCCGGATTGGTTCGGCGTCGGGGCCGTGGGGGACGACGCATGAGCAACTGGGCCACTCGCTGCAACCCTTTAGCCGCTTCGTCCAGCACTTTGCGAGTCTGTTCGTCTCGGGCCATGGCCATCACTCCCCCTTGCCCTTCCGGCCCTTGGAACAAAAGCAACAGTTGAATCACCTCCGCCCGAATCTGGGGAAGCATCGGCTCCAAAGGGGCCTTGCGCGTGATAGCGTCATAGGCGGTTTGGACGATGGTGTGGGCCAGGAGTTTCAGATCCAGGTTCTGCACCTGCTCCAGAGGCATGCGGCCCACGGCCTGCAACGCCGCCACGCGAAGCAGCAGGGGTTCTTGAGAGTTTCGGGCCACCTGTAGCAGTTGAGTCAACACCACCGGAGGTTGATCCAGCGGCTGGCCATGAAGCCGAGGCCGCCGCAAAGAGCCTAAGATCTTCGCCGCACGCGATCGAATCCAGGTCCTCAGATCCTCAGAGAGCGTTTGTTTTTCATCCTGGGGCAAAAGGAGCAACTTCAAAGCAGTTTGTTGCAATCGGGCTTGCACCTGAGGGTCTTGGACCACTCCGGATGCAGCATGCCGCACCAGCCCTCGCAGGGCAGCCAAGCGATACACCCACGGCATCTTTTCATCTTCCACCAGGTCCAGCAACACCCCTGTGGCTTGGGGCAGAGGCACCCCAGGCTGGGTGGCCGAGGGCTCTTGTTGATTCAGCTCGCCGATGAGCAAAGCCGCGTTGAGCCGAACCACCACCGGCAGCTTTTCATCACGAACCATTTGCGGAAGTCGACTCAACAGGTGGCGTACCGCCAAATCGTGTGCGTCCGGATTGTTTTGCTCGCCCAGGGTGCGAAGCTCATTGAGTAAGGCGCTGACCACCGTGCGGCTGAGCCGGTCGCTTTGGTAGTTGTAGGGCAAAGTCATCCGCTGCAAGTGCAAGTCGCAAAGCTGACGCAATGCTTGCCGCTGCTCGTCGGTGGCCAGAGAACCGGTCTCAAACACCCGTTGAAGCTGGTTGCCTCGCAATTGGGCAATCTGGGAATTGATCTTCAGGTCTTCCCGACGGAGCTGTTTTTGTGGATCGGCGGATTTGGATCGGCTGCGCTTGCTGCGCTGAGCCTGAAGTGGGCAAGTGTGGGCCAACAACACCAGCACCACACCCAAAACGACCAAGGTTTTCACTCGGGACATGATCCGTTGCCCTCACGGGAACTTGCCGGGAACGATAAGACTCTTTCCATCATAATTGCATTCCAGCGGTCTTGCGAGCCGCAGGGAGAAGTTTCCACAAAGCCTTGGGACCAACCCTTTCCGGCGATCCGACTACCACTTGGCAGGACGCGGATTGCCTGGCCCCCGATCCTCTACCGAGACCGGTTGCGTCCTTGGGTGAAGGCTTTGTATTGTTCCAGTTGTTCTTGAGGCACGCGGGAGCGGAAGCCTTGCCGCAGTTGTTTGAGTTTTTGTGGGGAGAGTCGGGTTTGGGGACGAGCTGCTCGGGGCACCAGGCCCAAGTTGCGCAACAGCCGTCGGGCCCGACGGCCCTGTTCCCCAGGCTGCTGGGCCTGACGCTGAATCTGCTCCCAACGACGCACAAACTGCTCCAACTCCTGCCGCGTCCAGCCCAAGCGTCGCAAAAGCTCCGGGTCCACCTGGTCTTTGGCCAGTTGGTCTTTGAGGTATTCCAGGACCAGAGAGGTTTGCTTTTTGGAGAACTCCAGCACGGGATCATCACCGCCCCGGGCCCGAGGTGGCTCTTTACCTGAGGGTGCTTCTGGGGCAGGAGCGCTTGAGCCCTCCGGAGTGGTGCCCAGGCCAGGTCCCTGCTTGCCACTGCCACTGCTGGGACCGGGACCCAGGGGATTGGGCCCTCCGTGGCGGTGAGAATCGCCACTGGGAGAGCTTGAGCCTTGGGAGGACTTTTGGCCAGATGGAGGCTTTTGGGGAAACTTGCCCTGGGAGCGTGGTTGCTGATTCGGGCCAGCGCCCCGTTGCCCCTGACCTGGCCGGGATTGAGACCCTGGGCCAGCTTGCGTGCCTTGGGATCCGGTAGGCGAGCCGGAGCGTACTTGTTTTCCGGCTTGGGAACCGGTTTGTCCTCGGCCGGCTCCGGGAGCTTGGTTGTTGCCCTGATCACTGGCGGTGTTTTGTCCACCTCCGCCAGCTCCGGCTTGATTGGCTCGCTGGCCTGAACCCTCTCCCCCACCTCCGGCTTTGTCGCCTTTTTCGCCCCCTTGGCTGTCGGATTCATGTTTGCTTTGGGTGGTGGACTTGCCCGGCTCTTCGGAGCGACCGGAGTTGGGAGGGCCTTGGCGCTTGTGTCGTTTAGGCCGGTTGGGCACCTCGGGCATCTCGCCGGAACCTTTGTCGTCTTCGGCCTTCATCCCGGCTCCGGCGGAGCCTTTGGCTCGCTGCGAACCTCCTTGTGCCTGAAAGTCCTTTTCTCCCCGGGGAGGCTGCTTCTCTTCGGGAGAGCTTTGCGGTGCCTGGCCACCTTGGCCTTGGGCACTGCGGCCGGGGTGCTGGGTAGCAGGCTCGGGTTGCCCTTGGGCTTGAGAACGCTTGCTTTGGGCATCGGTGGGCGGCTGAGGTTTTCCCTGGGAAGACGCAGGCGTGTCAGCCGGTCGCTTCACTTGTTGATGACCCTGGGAAGTCCCACTGGCCCGATCGGCTTTCGGCACCCCTTGGCCTTGTGGAGTGCTGCTTCCGGTCGAAGGCAGCGTTTTGCCCTGAGTGGCTTGTGCCGATCCTTTGCCTTGTTTCTGCGGGGAAGCCGAGGAATCAGGCTGGCCTGCGGAAGCTGCTCCCGGCTTGGCCGATTTCGAAGCCGGCGGTTGATCCGAACCGGAGGGAGCCGAAGAAGCAGCCTCGGATTTTTGACCCGAGTTTGAAGCTGACTGCCCGCCACCGGACTGCTGCTTCCCTGGTTGTTCTCCAGTAGCAGAAGTGCCCGAAGCAGGCCCCTGCTGAGGGCCGGTGCCCTCGCCCTGATCCTGTTGGCCTTGACCGGACTGCTGACCCTGACCGGATTGTTGATCTTGTTGCGACTGATCTTGGGAGGCCTGTTCCGAGCCTTGGGACTGTTGCAAATGTTGCAGGATGCGTTCAAACGCTTCGGCATCGTCGGCTTTGGGTTCTGCTGGGGCTGTCTGTTCCGGGGCCGAAGGGGGTTGGTGCTCAGAAGCCGAAGTATCTTCCTGGGATTCGGACCCTGGGGCGGAATCCTGCTGCCCTGGCGGGTGATGCTTTTCAGGAGGAGTTGCTTCCGAAGGTTGCTCTGGCTCAGGAGGAGGCTCTTCTGACGGCTTTCTCTGCTGAGTTTTCCTCTGCTGAGTCGCTTGAGATTCCGAGGGCTTGGACTCTTGTGGCTGTGAGGGATTTTCCTCCTGAGGAGCCTGGGGTGGTTTGGGCTTCTCCTCTTGAGGGTGTTCTTCTCCCGGGGTTTGCTCTGGCGGAAGGATTTCCACCAGCAGAGGTTCGCTGGTGCTTGTATTGGGCTGGTAGCGTCCAAACCGGTGACGATTGTCGCGTGCCACGGCCATCACGCGCAGTTTTTGCCCAGGCTGAAACCCTAACTTCCCAGCATGCAGGGTGTAGCCAAGCTTGACCGGCTGAAAGCTGGGTTGGGAAAGCAGCTTTTGGGAGTGCAGCACTTTCCCGCGGACCGAGGCGTCTTCGATCAGCAGCACCACTTCCTGCAGAGCGTAGTCGGCGTCTCGGGCTTCCAGTTCCAGAGCCAGGGTGCGGTTCAAGGGGAGTTTCACTTGGGTTTGATCAGGGCGTAGGAACCGCACCACGGGCGGCTCATCCGGAATGATCTGCACCCGATAGCGAACCGGATGAGGATTCTCATGCCGTTGGCGGTTGACGATGCGAAGCTGATAGGTGCGGATTTCGCGCTCCCCGGGCGCATGAGGCAGATTAAGGGAAAACTCTCCCCGAACCTGCCGCCCCTGGACCTCTAAACGCAAGTCCCGAGTCCCATCCCCGTGAAAATCCACCCACGCCCCCGACAGCTCCTGGTTGGCCTGAGCCCAAAGGGTCACCTTGGTTCCCTCCGGGCAGATCAGATCGCCTTGGTTTTCCACTTCCCGGGGAGAGCGTTGGGTGTAGGCGGGATAGTCGTAGCGTACTTTGCGGACACTCACGGCCGGAGGCGGAAGGACGCGAATCCGGTAAACGGCACTTCGGGCATCTCCGGCCAGCACCTGGTAATAGACGCTTTGTTGCAACCCACGCTTGCCCGAGGGCACCACCGCCCGATGACGGCGCTGGTTTTCGGGCCGGGTCATGGGCAGGAGCTGGTCAATGCGACCATCAGGGCTCCAGTAGTGCAGTTGCACCGGATCGTCATCACTTAATCCTTCCAGCAGAGCTTCCACGGTGACAAACTCATCGGCGAACACTTCCACCTGGCCGGGACGAACTTCCAACACACGTACCCGAGTAGGGGCTTCGGTCCCACTCCACGGCAAAAGCATCCTTTGGACCGAGACGAACGGGTCCTTGGGCGAGAAGAACTTGTACAGGGCCAGCAGGGCCATCACGCCCACCAGGGCATAGCCCCAGCGGATCAAACGCCCCCGATCCACTGGCGATCCCGGGGGCAAGCCCGCCAAACGCGAAGCCGCTTGCTGTTCCAAAGCCAGCAACACGGCTCGTGGCAATTGCCCCTGACGACGAAGCAAGATGAGGTTCAACAGGGCGTTTTTCAGTCCAGGAGAGTTCTGCTCTATGGTGTAGGCTGCGTAAGCTTCACTGACCCGACGCACCAGCAACGGCAATACTTCCCGAGCCAAAAACCAAGCGGACCCCAGGGCATACACTCCCCACAAAACCCAACGCACCCCAGCCGGCAGGGGCCACAGCCAATGGTCCACCACTACCCAAAGCATCAGCCAGAGAAGCGAAGCTGTGAGCCAACCCACCAGGGCAGTGCTCAACTCCACCAGCTTGACTTGCTGGCGGGTGCGTTGCAGATGCTGGTCGACTACTTGCTCCACTTGCTTCTGGTCAGTGGCAGCCGAAACTCCCGGCTCGCCCACCGGTGGAGAAATTCGCTCAGAACTGGGTGCCACAGGAGCCATGCTCGTGCGTCCTCACTGGCAAAGGCTTCTCCTTAAGTATAGACGCCCCGGGTGGGGCTGACGATCCAAATTTCGGCTTCAGCAAACACTTGCAGCCTGCTGCTTGTTTCCCAAAGGGACAACGACCATCATGGCGTAGGCGAATCCTCGGACCCGTTTGTTCAACAGGAGTCGGGGCTATGAAAGCCGCTTTTACCCAGAGAGAGTCGTTTGCATGTGGAGTGGTCACAGGAATGGTCCTGGTCGTGTGGCTGGCGGTTCCGCTGTGGGGTCAGCAAACACAGCTTCTGGATCATCGGCTCCGAGTGGTGCAAGACCCCCGCCCGGTGCTGGACCAGTGGCCCCAGTTCGTAGCTCCCGTAGAGTTTGAGCGCCGCTGGGAAATTGCCCCTTTGGTCCACGACCCGAAAGCTGATCTCCAGGTCCGTGCGTGGCGCTATAGCTATCATGTTCGGGGCGCGATTGAGATGGACAACTTCCTGGATGGCAAGCAGACCGCTTTGATTGTGGTGCATCCTTGGGGGATAGACGACGGGCAAGGGTGGCGCAGTCCCGAACCGGCCGGGGTGGCCTTCTTCTGCACTCCCCAGAAAAACCAGCTCTATCGCCAACATGTGCGACTGGTGCTCAACCCGCTCTTGAAGCGTCTGCGCCCTCATGTGCGGCTGGTCATATACAGCTTACCCGGAGGGCTGGATTCTGTACGAAGCCGCGTGTATCGCTCCACCGAAGGTCGCCCCAACCCCCAGCAACGACGCCAAGCCTATCAAGAGCTGTTGCGGATTCTGCGATCCTACCGTTACCAAGGCCAGGCTGTGCCTGAGCAACTCCGACTTGATGCCCGGCTGCCCGTGGTGGACTACTTCCGTCAGCTTCCGGCTTTGGACGCTGGGCCGCGGTTCAACGGCTCCGGGTTCTGGTCGCTCCCCATCCCGTTGGTCAAGGAAATCCTATACGACCCGGAGGATGTGGTCTTCTACGACGCCCAAGGCTACGAGAAACTGCGTGAGTTTCTGCAAAAGCACGGGATTCGGCATGTGTTGTTGTGCGGATACGCAACCGATATGTGCGTGTGCAACACCACAGCCGGATACGAGAACCTGCGTCGGGACTTTAATGTGTTTTTGGTGGGCGATGCCACCTTGGCCACCTTCCCGGCCAATCGGAGCCCGGCTGTGCCCACTTTGGCCGCTATTTCCCGGGCTTCCATGAAGGTGCTTATCACCCAGTGCTCGTGGATTCAGGTCAAGAACTAATCAGGCCGTGTTCTTGTGGACTAAACCTCGTTCCACCAGACCAAGCGTTGCTATGAATTACCAACTTCGAGGAAAAGCCTTCGCGGTGTCGCGTCGCCGAGCGTTGGGGACTTTGGCTGCAGCGACGGCAGGGCTGGTCGTTTGCCGAACCTGGGCCCAATCCCTTCCCAACAAACCAGCCCTGGTGGTCATCTCCATGGACCTGGAAATGAGCCGACATTATCCGCGTTGGGGGATGACCGAATGGGACTATCGCAAAGGCGACCTGGACGCAGCCACAAAGCGCTACGCGGTGGAAGCCGCCCAACGGGTGAAAAGCTACGGAGGACGCATTCACTTTTTTGCCCTGGGTCAGACGCTGGAACAGCCCGATGTGTCCTGGCTCAAAAAACTGGCCCATGACGGCCATCCGGTGGGTAATCACACCTATGACCACATCAATCTCAAAGCCCGATCGGCTCAAGAGCTACAGTTTCGTTTTCGTCGGGCCCCGTGGTTGATAGAAGGGCAAGTGCTGCCGGAGGTGATCCAACGCAACATCCGGATGACCACCCGGGCATTGGAGCTTCGGTGCGGGATACAGGTGCAGGGGTTTCGCACGCCGGGGGGGTTTTCCAATGGTCTTCGGGACCGACCGGACTTGCAGCGGATGCTGTTGGAGTTGGGTTTCCGTTGGGTCAGCTCCCTTTATCCGCGTCATCCGCTTGGGACCCGGGGAAGGGGGCCTTCCTCTCAGGAGCTTCGGGCCATCGTGGCCGCTCAAAAACTGGCCCAACCGTTCCTCTATCCCACCGGACTGGTGGAAATCCCCATGAGCCCGGTGAGCGATGTGGGAGCATTCCGCTCAGGCCGATGGCCTCTGGAGGCGTGGCTGAACTGCCTTCGGGAGTCACTCCGCTGGGTGGTGGACCAGGGAGGAGTGTTTGACTTTCTGTGCCATCCTTCGTGTCTGGTGGTGGAAGACCCGAAGTTTCAGGCCATTGAGCTGATCTGCCGGTTTGTTCGGCAGCACGAGCCTCGGGTGCGGCTGGCTACGCTGGAAGAAGTGGCCGCCCGGGTGCGCTCCGGTTAAGATTCTGCACAAGCAGTGGTGCGTAAGCTCTGGGCCACCCAGGCCCGATTGGCCAACCAGTACACTATCCCGATCCCGGCCACCACCAGCGTCACGGCCCGAAACGCCAAACTGACCACCAGCCCTGTGCCCCGAAGCACTCCCGGATGCTGCAAGTACAAAAACTCCATGGCAGCCTCCATAGCCCCCAGCCCACTCAATGGCAACGGCAGCGCTCCGGCCAACACGGCCAAGGGGACCACCAAAAAATGTTCCCCTGGCCCGGGAGCCTCCACTCCCAAGGCCCGAGAAAGCGTAAACACGCACAAAGTTGAGCACCCGTGCACCCCAAAGCTCATCACCGTGGCCACTACCAGCACGGGCCAGCGACGGCGGTAGATGGCCAAGGCGTCCAAGGCCCGAGCCAACACCGGCCCAGCCACCGGAACTCCCGATACCCACCGGGCAAAACGCCCTTGGGTCGTCAAAGGGGCAAACACCACCAACAGCCCGGCTGTTCCCAAGGCCGCTGCTGTCAACGCTCCCCAAGCCAGAGCCTGCAACTGCACCTGGGAACTTTGCCAGCTTCGCTGCACCAGCACCGCCCCTGCTGCTACCAAAAACAGCGCATAAAGCCCCAACACCCGATCCACCACCACTGATGCCACCGCCAAGGTGCGACGCCCCGGATGATCCCGAGCCAGAAAAATCGCCTTGAACAAATCCCCGCCCACATTGCCCAAAGACACGAAATTGAACAAATAGCCCAAAAACCCCAGCCTCAACGCGTCCCAAATCCTCAACGGCAAGCCCAGTACTCGCACCAGCATCCACCACCGCACAAAGGTAATCAGCACCATGGCCAGGGCCAATGCCAGGGCCAAAGCCGCCAGAGACCAATTTTTTTCGTATCCAGCTAGCTTGCCAAAGCTCTCCTTGGCGCCGATAATTAAGTACGCAAGCAATCCGGCCGAAATGGCCACCTTGAGCCCTAAGCTCAAATATCGCTTCAACTTACCTACTCCCCGTTGGTGTTGCTTGACATAAAGGGCCTGGGCCTGTAGCCTAAGCAACCGCGGGGAAACAAACCAGAGCGATTCACCGTTGGGGGATTAGCTCAGTTGGGAGAGCGTCTGGCTGGCAGCCAGAAGGTCAGGGGTTCGAGTCCCCTATCCTCCACTAGTTTCGGGGCTTGTTTCACAGTGCCTTGCTTGGCACACAGTGTGCTGCGGGAAGGGGTCTCCGTACATCTTGAGCTTCTCCTTTCCAGAGCTCCCCTGTGGTGTTCAGAGTGGGCTTAGTAGCCCGTTGAAAAACGCAAGCCTGGGAGGGCAAGGCTCCCGCCGAGCCGCTTTTTCAGGAGTTGCGACAACTTCATGAGCAAACTTCGGCTTGAGGAGGACTTCTTCAACGGGCTGTTAAGATCCAAGCCGAAAACGCCTGGGCTGGAAAGACTCGCACCCGGTTCCAAACTACCGGCCGCGCCAAGCAGCGATTGGCGATGACCCAGACCTGGGGTGTTCCGGTGGGGCTGGCTATGGATGGGGCCCAGGGGTACGACATCCGGCCGTTGCAGTGGACCATTTGAGGATTGCGTCCGCCGGTTGGACCGGGAACAGGCTGGCTGAATCATTTTCGCGGTATCCTGACCCGCTGGGAAAAAAGGTGGAGAATCAAATAGCCGGTTTGCACTTGGCCTGTGCGTATTTTACGCTTATCTTTACGGAAATTCTCAGATAACCTCTAAATTAACTGCCTTGGGCAGCTTGTCGCATCCTTGAAAACACTTCGGGAGTTCTATCATGGCAGGGGATCGCAAGGGGACTCCGAAACCATCTAGTTCCAGAGAAGACGAACCCCCGGACTTTGGCATAGCCGTCGTCACCGGGGAGGAACTGGTGTGGCTTCGCCAGTTGGGAGCCGAAGCGGGGGCGTTTCTCCATACCTATGTGCCGGACGCAACCGAGGTAACACTGGAGAACCTTGATCTTGCGTTCCAGGCATGGCAAGTCAGCCCCGCACCGCAGCACACGCAGGAAGAAGTGATCCAGTTGCTAGGCGGCTACCTGGGCAACAAGTGCATCGACGAACTGAATATGCAGTGGGTGCGAGTCAGTGATATACTCGGAGAGGACTATGCCGTGCGTGGTAAGACGGCCGATGTGATTTTCTTCCCCTTCTCGGCGGTGATGAAGCGGATTGGGGACCGGGAGTGCGAGTTCCTGAGGCCGATTTTCCAAATAATCAAACATGCCTTGGCAGATCCTCGAGTCCGCCGTTTGGACAGAGAGGAACCCGAGTAGTCTTCCCTGAGGACGGAATCGCTGGCACGCTGAGGGAACAGAACAATCTGCCAGGCGCAAACCCTAGGGGCGCCAACCGAAACACTCCCTGCCCCATTCTCACTTTGCAATCATCTCCCTCACGGCTTTGGTGAGGGCTAAGATCAAGGCCGAGAACGCCTGGGCCGGAGAGGGGTGCACCCGGTCCCAAACCACCTGGCCCACCCCAAAGGCACTCATCGCCTCACGCGCCTCCGAACTGACCTAGGCCCGCGGATGGTGGTGCAAGGCCCAGTAGCCCAACCCCACCAACAACACATACGCCAACCGTTCCGATCAGGCGTCGCTAAATTCCATTGGCTTAGCTTGCTCGCCGGGAAACCGCTAGCAAAGGCAACAGCCAGGGCAGCGTGCATGCGAAACATGACGGTCTCCTTCTTGGATGTGCGGCTTGTGGACACGAACTTTTTGCAAGTGCATACCAAAAAACCAGTTGGAGGGGCCGCCAGTTTTGTGTGCGGCGGGGAGAAAGTGGGGATAAGTTAGGTGCCCTAGGTGGTTGATTACTCGTTCTGGGAGGGTTCTTATGGTGGAGTGGTTGCAAGGCGGAGGCAAGGTTGGTGCCGGATAATTGCAGGTTTTGAGGAGTACGCCATGCTGATCTTTGATGCCCACCTGGATTTGAGCATGAACGCTCTGGAGTGGAATCGGGACCTGACTTTGCCGGTGGCGGAGATTCGTCGTCGGGAACAAGGGCTCAGCGATAAGCACGATCGGGGCAAAAACACGGTCAGCCTGGTGGAGATGCGTCGGGGGCAGGTGGGTCTGTGTGTGGCTACGCAAATTGCCCGATATGTCAAGCCCGGTAATCCTCTGCCCGGGTGGAGCTCGCCCCAAATTGCCTGGGCCGTAACCCAAGGGCAATTGGCTTGGTATCGGGCCATGGAGGAGCTGGGCTGGATGGTCCAGATCACCAACTGCCAGCAGTTGCTTCAGCATGTGGAGCTGTGGACTAACAACCCTCCCCCAGACGCTCCCATCGGATACATCCTCAGCCTGGAAGGGGCAGATTCCTTGTGGTCGCTGGAGCATGTGGAACGAGCGTATGAGTACGGTCTTCGGGCCATCGGGCCAGCACACTACGGCCCTGGAACTTATGCACTAGGCACTCATGCTGCCGGGGGACTCTCTCCGGCCGGACGCCAACTACTGCGCAAAATGGAACAGTTGGGCATCATTCTGGATGCCACCCATCTGTGTGATGAAGCGTTTTGGGAAGCGTTGGATTGTTTTGCTGGGCCGGTTTGGGCCAGCCATAGCAATTGCAGGGCCCTGGTTCCCCATGACCGCCAGTTCAGCGACGAGCAGCTTCGGGCCCTGATTGAGCGAGGAGCCGTGATCGGCATCCCTTTGGACGCCTGGATGATGGTGCCCGATTGGGTCATCCGCAAAACCACTCCCGAGGAAACCGGCGTGACCCTGCAAGTGATGATTGACCACATGGATCACATTTGCCAACTAGCTGGAAACACCG
>JAJRRR010000212.1 GCA_024279285.1 Planctomycetota bacterium | reverse complement strand
TTGGAGAATCAGGGGCGTGTGGTCCTGGCTCCCGGGAAAAATGTTTTTGTGCTTCGCCATCGGCTCCAGGCACCGGGTTTCTATGAATTCGTGGCCCGATTCGTGCCCGACGATCCCATGCAAGACGGCTTGGTGCAAAACAACGAAGCCTCCAGTTTTGCCTTTGTCCGGGGCCGCGGGCGCGTGCTGGTGGTGGAAAACTTCCGCTAGCCGGGCACCCATACCCCGATGATCCGGGCACTGGAAAAACAGGGGCTGGCCGTAACCCTGCGCACCAGCGATCAGGCATTTGCCAACCTGGCCGATCTGCAGCAGTTTGAAGTGGTGGTGCTGGCCAATGTTCCACGCGGCGGGGACGAAAACCGAGGACACCTCACCGATCGGCAGGTGCAAATGCTCGTCAGCAGTGTGCGCCACTTGGGACTAGGGCTGGTGATGCTCGGAGGGCCGGAGAGCTTTGGGGCAGGTGGTTGGGCAGGAACTCCCTTGGAAGAAGCCATGCCCGTGTGGTTCACCATCCGCAATGTGCGCATCGTGCCCAAAGGAGCCCTGGTGCTCATCTTGCATGCTTCGGAAATGCCTCAGGGAAACTTCTGGCAGAAGAAGGTGGCCGAGGCTTCTATCCGAACGCTCAAACCCCAAGACTACTGCGGCGTGTTGGTCTGGAACGGTCAAGAGCGCTGGCTGTGGCCCGGAGGGATCATTCCGGTGGGGCCCAATCGCAATCAAATGCTGGCCGCTTTGGACCGCATGCTGCCGGGAGACATGCCGGACTTTGATACCACACTCAAGATGGCTTTGGCCGGATTTAACCGCGTGCCTGATGCCGCCATCAAGCACACAATCATCATCAGTGATGGAGATCCCGCACCGGCTTCCGGGGCGGTGTTGCGGGCGTTTCGTCGGGCAGGGATCACCATTTCCACAGTCGCCGTGGGGGCGCATGGTCCGGCCGGTCACCGGGAACTACGACGCATCGCCCGGATAACCGGAGGAAAGTACTATGTGGTGAAGAACAATCGGGCTCTGCCACGCATCTTCCAGCGCGAAGTGCGCCAGTTGTCTCGCC
This sequence comes from Planctomycetota bacterium, assembly GCA_024279285.1. Taxonomy (GTDB): domain Bacteria; phylum Planctomycetota; class Planctomycetia; order Pirellulales; family S012-138; genus S012-138. The sequence goes on along the minus strand of JAJRRR010000212.1, from coordinate 2,313 downwards.
CTCTGATCTACGACGAACCACCTCCGATGGTCCCCCAGGTGCAGTTTCCCCACGAAATCGTGCGGGGAATCACCCAAGTGCCACCGATTCGGGGTTATGTGCTGACGCGCATCAAGGACAATCCATTGGTGGAGGTGCCCATTACCGTGCCCCGGCCCGTGGATCGCCGCAATGCCTTGTTGGCTACTTGGACTTACGGCCTGGGGCGTACCGTGTGTTTTACCACTGATGCAGGCCAGCGTTGGGCCACGGCGTGGTTGGAGTGGGAAGGCTATGAGAAGTTCTTTGAGCAGATGATCCGTTGGGCGATTCGGCCAGGGGAACAAACGGCCAATTTCATCCTCTCCACCCGGCACAAGCAAGGACACATTCAAATCGTCGTCACGGCTCTGGACCCGGAGGATCGGTTCATCAATCAGCTTCAAATCGTCGGTCAGATGGTCGGTCCGGATGGCTCTTCCCGGGAGTTTCAATTGCGTCAGGTGGCACCGGGCCGATATGTAGGCCAGGTGGAGGCGGAGGAGCCAGGGAGCTACTTTCTGGTGATGAGTCCTGGCCAGGGCCACGCTCCGATTCGCACCGGGGTCAGCGTCCCTTACTCGGCCGAGTTTCGTCGCCGCGAAACCAACGAAGCTCTGCTGCGTCAGTTGGTCCAAGCCCACCCTGAAGGAGCTCCTCCAGGCCGTCTGGTCCGACTGCCTCAAAACGAGCAACAGATGGAGGAGTTTTTGCAACTCAATCCGTTTCGTCGGGATCTGCCCCCTGCGCAGCGACGCCAAGGGCGATGGTATTGGTTTGCGTTGTTGGGACTGTGTTTGTTTTTTGTGGATGTATTGGTGCGTCGGGTGCATTGGGACTTGGTGGCAGGGAGTCGTCGGTTGTGGCACTGGTGGCAGCGATGGCGTCGGGGCGAACCCCAACCGCAAGAGCAAACCTTGCAGCGCCTGCAACGACGCAAGCGCCAACTGGCCCAACAGTGGCAAGCCGCCGCAGCCCAACGCTACGAGCCTAAGCTCCCCGAAGAACTTCAGCCTGAGCCCGAGTTGGAAAAAACTCCCCAGCAGCCTGCTACCAAGCCTCCCGCTGCGACAGGGCAAACCGAAGAAGAAACCACCTCTGCCGAAGCCCAATCCCTGCAACGCCTCCTGGAAGCCAAAAAACGCCTCTGGAGACGCCGCCGGTAGGGAAAAGCCGACGAAGCGTGTAGCTACAAGAACAAGGGCAATTTGCCGGGGCGGTGGGAGGAGGAAGCCTTTACCAGATCTCCAAATCCAGCTCCAGTTCCACGCCGGCGTGTTCGCGCACTCGGGACTGGATCAGCTCCACCAGTCGCAGCACATCCCGGGCGGTGGCTCCCGGATGGGTCAGAATAAAGTTGGCATGGCGTGAAGAGACTTCGGCCCCACCGATTCGGGTCCCTTTGAGGCCGGCTTGTTCAATCAACTCGGCAGCATCGTAGCCGCGAGGGTTTTTGAACACATATCCGGCACAGGGTTGGTCTGATGGCTGTTCGGCCCGCTTGGCAATCCAGTGTTTTTGCATGCTTCGGGTCAGTTCGGCCGGATCGGCCGGTTCTAGTTGAAAAGTGGCTTCCAGCACCAGCAGTTCGTCTAAGTTGCTTTGGCGGTAGCCGAACAACAACTCGCTTTGATCCCGAGTGACCACTTCTCCTTGGTGAGTCAGCAAAACCACCTGACGGACCCAACGGCCGATTTCGTTTCCTTGGGCGGAGGCGTTGGTGCGTAAGGCTCCGCCCACAGTGCCTGGGATGCCAACCAGGTTTTCCAGTCCCCCCAAGCCGTGTTCCACGGCGGCGGAAACCAGATGGGCAAGCCGTGTGCCGGCGCTGGCAGTGAGCAACTGTCCTTGGCAGCGGATGCGCTGGAAGGATTCGTCAGCCAGGCGGATGACCAGCCCCGGCACCCCTTCGTCCCTAACCAACACATGCGACCCTCCGCCTAACACCCGCACCGGCACCCCTTCTTGGGCACAGCGTTTGACCAACTCCAGGAGCTGGTCTAGGGAATGAGGAGTAGCCAGCACTTCAGCCGGGCCGCCCAAGCCCAGCCAAGTGTAAGGGCCCAACGGCTCGTTGAGCTTCACAATCGGTTCAAACTCCTCATACCATGCCATGGCGGGGCAATGTCGTTTCCTCTGCGAAAGGGAAACCCAGATTGTTCTAAGTGCTTCAGGCTAAATCTGGGCCAGGGCCTGTTCCAGGTCGGCGATCAGGTCTTCGGCGTTTTCTATCCCACAGGCCAGACGGATCATGTTGTCCGGGATGCCATAGCGTTGGCGTTCCTCGGGAGTGCA
>JAJRRR010000211.1 GCA_024279285.1 Planctomycetota bacterium | reverse complement strand
GGTCGCTTTGGTGAGGAAGAATCGGGCCACTTGGAACGATGAGCCACACCCAGGACCCAACCCAATCGCAGCTTTCCTTGGGCATCTTCAAAACTAACCAAGGCGGCTTGCTGCCGAGGCTGCAAAAGGTTCAAAAAGGCCAAAATCAAGGCTCGCAGCACCGGAGGCATTTCCTGCTGGGCAGACTGGCAGCGAGCATGCCCTTGGGCTTGTGCAGTGCTCAATTGCAACAGTCGGTACAAATCCAAGTGCGTGGCGACTGCGGCAACAGCGTTTTGAGGAATGTACCGAAGCGAAGTCCCCTCGCCACCCACCGCCTCCAAATAAGCCCGAACCCGAGCAGGAAGCTTCTCCGGGTCCCAAACCACCTGCCCATACACCATCGCCGCCTCTTGCAATCGCACGCCCAAGCTGGCCCAACGCAAAGCAGGCCACAAGGCCAACCAAGGTGGGGTGTGAGGAGATTTCCCTTGGGTTTGGCGGCGAACCGTAGGCTCCCACACCGGCAAGTTCAAAAAGGCCCAAGCCACCGTGTCCGGAAGCCGTTTCTGCCAAGCCTGGTTGAAAGAGTGTAGTTGGGCCAGACTGTCCCCGTTTTGACGCCCCAACATGGCCCGAGCCAACAATCCCTCCAGCAAAGGTTGATGATTGCAAAGCACCAGATAGGAGCGGCAAGTTCCAAGCAGCACGGGAGGCTTCTCTTGGGGAGGAGTAAAGACCCAATAGGAGTGCCCATTCCACTCTCGGGAACTCCAAAGGCGAGCGTCCCGATGAATCAACTGCCGCAGACCTTGAGCCATGCGTGTGGCTCGCTCCTGGGTGCCACAGTCCAGGAGGGCCAGCAGGTAGCCTTCTTTCTCTCCTGGGGGCGGGGGCCACAAGGCTAGGACCAAACGCCGCGTGAGCACCTGTTTCTCCAGTTCACCCGGAGCCAGTCCCAACTGCGACTCCAGTTTGCCGAAAAACTGTTTCAGTTCCGGTCCATGCTTCTGCCACCATTTGCGGACCAGTTCCATCTGCCGAAGGCGTTGTCCCAAGGGGGACTGAAGAAAGCGGCGAAGCTGCGGGCCAGGGCGCTCCACCACCAACACCACGCCTGCATCCGCTCCCACCCAGGCAAAAGGCTCCGCTGGCGGCGAAGCAGTCGCTTGGGAAAGAGCCGAAACTGCTCCCCACAGCAACAGAACCCAAGTGGCCAAGCTAAAACTCCTGATTGGCATCACCTTGGCTTCCTATGGAGGGGGATGAGGCATCGTTTCCGACAGCGACACCCGCCTGCTGGCCCACCACCCGGGCCCAAAAACCGCCCAGCGTGGTGGCCGATTGCTCCATGACACCCCTGAGCGGTTGCACCAGTTCCCCTACCCCTTCCAGCACGGTGGTTCCCAAACCTGGGGAGGAGTTGGTTGTGGAGAGCAGGATGCGTGTTTGGGCCAGTCGGGCCTTGGCTTCCTGGGCCAAGGGGGAGAAGTTTTTGCGGAGTTCTTCCTGGAATCGGGCCAGGGGGCACACCGGAGGCTCCTTTTGAGCTTGCCGTGGCTCAAGGGAATTGGAACCGGGAAAGCTTAACAACAGCAAGGCCCCACTGAGAGCCAAGCCCAGCACTGCCCAAGTCCATCCCTTTCGCCTCGAACCTGCCAGATTGCTTTCCGGGCGTGCCGCAGGCTGGGAGAAAAGGCGCCGGAGGACTTTTTCCACCAACTCGGGGGGCGGGTCCGGGGGCTTGAGCCCTCGCGCCCAAGTGTCCAACCAGACCAATCCAGCCAGTTCTTCTGCGCACCGGGGACAGCTTTTCACATGCTCCTGCACCTGGGGATCGTGGCGAGGATCGCAGCCCTGATCCAGCCACTGGTGGATGCGCTGCCGGATTTGCTGGCACCGAAGGTCCATGGGCTTCAGCCTCGTTGGAGTGTGCCTCGGGATTTGAGGAAACGCACTAACTCGCCTCGAGCACGGTGAATCCAGGTTTTGACCGTTCCCACCGGACAGTTCATCACCTCGGCAATCTCGGCGTAGGAAAGCTCTTGTTCATAAAACAGCAGGAAGGCTTGCCGCCAAGGGGGGCGGAGGCGGGCCAGTCCCAATTGGACTTCTTCATATAGCTCATCGGCGCTGGTGGAATGCCCCTGAGGGATTTCCAACCCTAAGTCAAGCGACTGGCCGCTGAGGCGTCGAGCAGCCAAGAAACTGCGACACCGGTTGCCCGCTATGGCCAACAGCCAGGGGCGCAGGGGCCGACTCGGGTCCCAACTCTTCAAGTGCCGAAAAACCCGAAGGAAAGTCTCTTGGGTCAGGTCTTCGGCATCGTGTCGGTTGCCCACCATCCGCAAACACACCCCAAAGACCAACTTGTGGAAACGCTCCACCAGCTCCTCCATCGCCTGCCGATCCCCCTGCAAGCAGCGATGGACCAGTTGGCGTTCGTCCTGGCTTAGGGGCTTCACGGATGGTTGTTCCTTGGGCTCCACCAGAAAGTACCCCCCTGCCGGATGAAAAGTTTCACCCAGGACACACTTTCCCAGGAGGGATTCGTACCGGGGACGGCGATCTTCAGGGCGAGGGCATCCGTTCCTAAGAACTAGCCGCCTCTGACCGCTTCACGCACCACGGAGCGTGCCACTTTAAAGGCATTCTGCAACACCTGACCGCGAAGCTCCATCTGTTCGGGAGTGAAGTAGCGTTGGCCCTCACTGGGCGGCAAGCCAGCAATGGCCAAAGTAAGCGGCAGCAAGTCCAAAAACTCCCGATAGCGCTTTAGCATTTCGTCTTTGCTGACGGGTTGGCTCATGCCTTGGTCCCCTTGTCTGGTGAACCGTGCCCCTTGGGACAGACTGTGGTTTATGATAGTTGCCCTTCCCCGGGCTTCCTACCCACTGGGCTTCTTCTTTTTGCACAAAACCGCTGGCCTGCCTCCGAGGTCGGTTTTTTGAGGCCACAAAAACAGGCGACGCTTCACCGTCGCCTTCGTAAAAGAGACAAGGAGCTGTTGCACTATTCAATGGCCACCCATTGCTTTTCCTTGGCACTTTGAAGCACGGCATCGCAGACTTTTTGGGTCTCCAGGGCGGTTCGGAAGGTGGGTTCGCAAGGCTCGCCTTTGGCCAGAGCTTGCAAAAAGTCGGCCACCTGGTGCACGAAGGTATGTTCGTAGCCGATTTGCAGTCCCGGCACCCACCAGTGGCCCATGTAAGGTTGATCGCTGTCGCTGACATGGATGTTGCGCCACCCGCGCACGATGGACTCGTCCCGATGGTCAAAGTACTGAAGCCGGTGCAAATCGTGCAGATCCCAACGAAGCGAAGCATGTTCCCCGTTGACTTCGTAGGTGTAGAGAGCCTTGTGTCCTCGGGCATATCGGGTGGACTCAAACAGTCCCAACGAACCATTAGCAAACCGACACAAGAACGCACAAGCATCGTCAATTTCCACCGGTTCCACATTGCCGGTGAGCTGATGTTTGCGCTGCTTGATGAAAGTTTCGGTCATTGCGCAAACGGAAGAAATCGGTCCGTTGAGCCACAAGGCGGTGTCAATGCAGTGGGCCAACAGGTCGCCCGTGACCCCGCTTCCGGCGGCTTTGGCATCCAGACGCCACAGGGCCTGCCCCCCTTGGGGCAAGTCGGCCGAGATGGTCCAGTCTTGGAGGAATTGGGCCCGATAGTGGAACACCCGACCCAACCGCCCTTGGTCCAGGAGCATTTTGGACAAGGTCACCGCAGGCACGCGGCGGTAGTTGTACCAGACCATGTTAGCCACCCCGGCTTCTTCTACCGCCTGGACCATTTCTTCTCCTTCGGCGGCGTTCATGGCCAAGGGTTTTTCGCACAGGACGATTTTTCCGGCTTCGGCTGCCGCGATGGCAATTTCGCGGTGCAAGTTGTTGGGTACGCAAATATCAACCGCGTCGATGTCGTCCCTTTGAATCAAACGACGCCAATCGGTCTCATAGGACTCGTATCCCCATCGGGCAGCAAATTCCTGGATTTTCTGCTCGTTTCGGGCACAGCAGGCTTTCAGCACCGGGCGATATTCCAAATCGAAGAAATGGGAAACTTTCAAGTAGGCATTGGAGTGTGCCCGGCCCATGAAACCATAGCCGATCATCCCGATGTTCAACGGCTTGCTCATCGTGCTGGTTCCCTTGCTCAAGAGAAAAGGATTGTGTCCACCTCTTTCCCACGACCCCACGCTCTTTCCCAGGACCCAAGGCCCAAGACCTACCCATACTTCTGGTTCAACTGATCCACAAACTGCTTGCACTCTTGGGTAGCTTCCCAGGCGTTGGGCCAGAAGCACAGGTCGATGGTCCACCAATCGTCGGGGCAACCGGCCTGGACCAGAGCCGGCATGATTTCGTCAAAGTTCAAGTGTCCTTTGCCAAACGGGGGATGAGTACTCGTGCGGTGCTCGTTGATGGTTCCGTCGGAGTCAATCAGGTGGATGCGACCGATTTTTCCGGTGAGTCGTCGGGCTAGTTCGGGGATCCCTCCGGGCAGGGTTTCCCGTTCCCCAGGCTGACGCAGTCCATGCACGGCCACATTGTCCGCATGGCAGGTGTCAAACATCACATAGAAGTTGTCGTGATTAACCCCGTCCAGAATGCGGAAGATGTCGCTGGGCTTGTTGAAAGCAAAGCCCGGCTCAAACTCCCAAACGATGCGGATTCCCACCTCGGCAGCTTCCTGGGCACACTGGCGCCAAGTGTCGCAGACGCGACGCAGGGCGGTTTCGTAGTCCACCGGGCCACCCACCCCCTCGGGCTTTTCTTCTCCTGGGACGGGCCCTAGGACCCAAGGATCCTCAGTCGTATCTACCCGAAACACATCAATGCCCAGGTCCTGGGCGAACTTGAGGTTTTTGCGGAAGGTGTTCATGTAGCTTTCGGTGTCGGGGGCGGTGATGAGCCGCTCTCCCCACAAATCGGCGGCAATTCCGCTGAACCCCAACCCGTGCGAACGAACCAGCTCCCGAACCCGAGCGCGGTCTTCAGCCGTGGGCGTGTTGTCCGGAGTGGGATGCTCGCCAAAAGCTCCCAACTCCAGCCCGTCAAAACCCAACCGTGCCAGCCCCTGGACAATCTCCTCAAACCCAATGGGACGCTCCTGATTGAACACAAACGCCCAAGTGCCGATGGAAATGCGTTTCATGATCTGCTCTCCGCTTCAGGAGTCATGCACACGGGGATGGGTGATGATTGCCAAGTGTTCACCTGAAAGAAACTACTGATACTTTTTGTAATCGCCCACTTCCGGCAGGTTGTCGTGCACATCGGGGCCGAAGTAGCGCAGGGCCACCAGGGGTTCGCTGCCGGTGTTTTCCACTTCGTAGCCTCGGGTGGCCGCTTCGTAGGTGATGAACACCTCATCTTGGGTCTCTTCGCCGAATCGGATCATGGCCGGGGTTTGCAAGGGCAAGGGCCCGATTCGCCCTGTGCCTTGCACCGTAATCCACCCGCTGGCTCCCGGATCACGAATCGTACACTTCACCCCCGGCTCCACCGTCAGCTCCTTGGCGCTGAACAGTTGCTGCCCGTCAATTCGGCCATACACCACCCAACGATCCGTGTAGCCAGGGCCACTTTGGCTTTCGTCCACGATGGGCTCCAAGTAGTGGTGCTCTTTGAAGTGGGTGTCGACATTCTTTTCCCAGTCCAGTTGTTCAATGATGTAGTCCAGGTCTTGGTGTTTATCGGGCGGGACATCCTTGACCAGCAGTTCCCAGGGCACATAGCGTCCTTCGACGATGTTTTGGAACATGCCGAACACATCCGATCCCCACTGGGGCTCGTAGGTCAGGAGCGATCCGGGGGCATGCAACACTCCCGGTGGGACCAGCCACCCGGTGCCTCGCTGGAGCTTGTAGGCTCGGGAAAGGTACAAAATCCCGTTGTCTCCCTTGTGCCAGTTCTCCAAGCACCGGCGCACCTGTTCTTTGGTGGTGCCGGGTTCCAAGCCCATGAATGTGTAAGGAAAATTGTTGTCCACATTGTTCAATTGCGGGGGGAAGTAGTAGCTTTCGGGCTTGCCTTCCTGGCCGGTGAGTTTGGCGTGTTCGTGTTTTTGGTGCATGTGGTGAGGGATTGGGCCCATGTTGTCAAAAAACTTGGAATACACCGGCCAGCGCCCATACTTCTGGAACATCTCCGGTCCGATGAGTCGGGCACCAGCTTCTTCCACCGCGTCGCGCAGCAGGAACCGCTGGCCTTCAAAAGTGATGTAGCTGAGCCCTTCGTCCGGCTGGCGCCCTTCGTTGGCCGCTTCGGTGGTGCTGGCAAACCAGCGCTCGTCAATGCCTCCCCGATGGGTGCCAAAGGCGTAGTAGTCATCCGGGTGCAGCTTCAGCCGTCGGCCTGGATGGAGGAAACTGCGAGGAACCCAAGTGGGCGTGAGCCGCAAGATGCCTTCTCCGGCATCCAAAGCTCGCTCCAGCACTGCACCTACATTGTCCTTGGTCACCACTTTGGAAGGGGCTTGGGCCATCGTACCACCTCTTGGTGCGAGGGTCTTTCCGCCAAGGCGACGGAAGCGCGTACCAGAACCAGACTCCAAGCGGCATTTTTTATAGAGCGCCGCTGCGGCGTTGGCAAGCATCCCAAGGGCATAGTTCCAAGACGGCAAAAGCCTTGGCCAGCCGGGCAACTCTGCCTTAGCCTTCCATCAGATGTCGCAACTGAGGCAGGAGCTGGGCAAGGGCGCGGGCGCGGTGGCTGATGCGGCTTTTGACCACCGGGCCCAACTCGCCAAAGGTGCGATGATACTCCAGGATTTCAAACAAGGGATCGTATCCGAACCCGGCACTTCCCCGGGGCACTTGGGCGATGCGTCCCCGACATCGGGCTTCGGCCCGGGCACGGATTTGGCCCCAAGGGTCGGCCACGCACACATGGCACACATAGGCGGCACTGCGCCGCTGTGGTGGTACTCCCTCCAGCTCGCGGAGGAGTTTTTCGTTGTTTTGCTGGTCGGTAGCATTGGGACCTGCGAATCGGGCCGAACGCGGTCCAGGAGCACCGCCTAATGCGTCCACCACCAATCCGCTGTCCTCGCCCAACACCCACTGACCCAAGTGTCGTGCCTGCTGCGAAGCCTTGGCCTGAGCGTTCTCGGCAAAGGTGAACGCTTCCTCGGGAACTTTAATGGCTTGGGGAAAGTTCCGCAAACTCCGCAACTCCAGCCCCAGCGGGGCCAGCAACTCCTCCAGCTCTTGAGCCTTGTGCTGGTTGGTGGTGCCTAAGACCAGGAGTTTCAAACCCGACATAGCCTGGCGTCTCAACAAAGGGAGTTTCGGAAACCGGAGCCCCCAAAGTAAGCCAGGGATTCCCGGATGCCAAGGGCTCAGCGGCGAGCAGCCCGAGCCAGCTTCCTCCAGGAGATTTTCTGCTGCTGGCAAGGGGGCAAGCTGCGCAGGAACACCTGGCCATAGGATTTGGTCACGATCCGGGGGTCCAG
>JAJRRR010000210.1 GCA_024279285.1 Planctomycetota bacterium | reverse complement strand
TCGGGTTCGGGCTTATTTGGAGGCGGTGGGTGGCGAGGGGACTTCGCTTCGGTACATTCCTCAAAACGCTGTTGCCGCAGTCGCCACGCACTTGGATTTGTACCGACTGTTGCAATTGAGCGCTGCACAAGCCCAAGGGCACGCTCGCTCCCAGTCTGCCCAGCAGGAAATACCTCCGGTGCTGCGAGCCTTGATTTTGGCCTTTTTGAACGTTTTGCAGCCTCAGCAGCAAGCCGCCTTGGTTAGTTTTGAAGATGCCCAAGGAAAGCTGCGATTGGGTTGGGTCCTGGGTGTGGCTCATCGTTCCAAGTGGCCCGATTCTTCCTCACCAAAGCGACCTGTGCACGAGCAGCTCCAACAAGCCATGCCCACCTTGGCTGCCACGGTGGGGGGAGCCATGCTCCAACGCCGCATCAAATATCAAGCCCAAGCTGCAAGTAAAGACTTCGTTCTGTATGTACCAAAGACTTCGGAAAAACCCGCAGAGGAGTCCTGGGGTGAGATTGTTCCGGTCTTTGGCCTGGGAGGCGGATGGCTCTGGATGGCCAGCAGTTCTCAAGCCTTGGAACTGGTCAGCCGCGTGCAACCTCAAACTTCCCTGGAGAATCATCCAGCCTGGTCGGCGTTGCAAGAGGTGGCCTGCATGCCTTGGCAGGATCAGGACAACCAAAGCACCACGATTCTGTTGGATCGGCCCCAGCATGTGTTTTTCCTTTCTTTCAAGCAGTTGCGTCGGGTGCTGAAGCGTCGGGCAGTGGCCTGGCCGGAGTTGTTTGAGCCGGAAAAGCAACCCGACCCTCAAACCGTGCAAAAAGCAGCATCCGAAGTGTTGCCACTGCTCCAGGGGGTAGATTACTTGGTGGGAGCTGTGCAGGTGTTGCCAGGGCAACTCCGATTTGTGGCAGCCGTGGGCGTGGAAGTTCCCCGCTCTCCTTAGTTCCCGGGTCTCCAGTGGGCCACCCTTCATTTCTTCACTCCCCGGTGGTTAAATGGGAACAAGCCCTTCTCATGTGGGGAGCCGATTAGGTCAGAAAAGCATTCCCAGAACACCCAAACGAGGTGGAATGATGGAAGTCGTGCTGGACTATGGGCGCCGAGGGCTTCGGGTCCGGTTGCCCGAAGCTAATGTGGTCAAAACCCTTCGCTACAAACAGGCCACCCCCTTGGCTGATCCCCAAGAAGCATTGCGCCAGGTGCTGGAACATCCTCTGGGCACGCCCCCTTTGCGTCAACTGGCTCAAGGCAAACACAATGCCTGCGTGGTCATTTGTGATGTCACACGCCCGGTGCCCAACCGGCTCATTCTCTCTCAAGTTCTGCCCATCCTGGAACAAGCCGGCATTGCCCGAGAAGACATCTTGATCCTGGTGGCCACCGGACTGCATCGGGAAACCACCCGGGACGAGTTGTTGGAAATGGTCGGTCCGGAAATCTTGAACAACTACCGCATCGAAAACCACCACGGTCAACGCTTGGAGGAGCACACCTACTTGGGCAAAAGTCCCCGAGGTGTGCCCATCTGGATTGACAGCCGATATGTCCAAGCTGACCTGAAGATCACCACGGGACTAATTGAACCGCATTTGATGGCTGGCTACTCCGGCGGGCGAAAGGTCGTCTGCCCGGGCCTGGCTGCCTTGGAAACGGTTAAGGTGTGGCACAGCCCCCAGTTTCTAGAGCATCCCAAGGCCGATTGTGGCATCTTGGAAGGCAACCCGGTGCACGAAGAAAACACCTGGATTGCCCAGCGAGCCGGGTGCGATTTCATCGTCAATGCTGTGTTGGACGATCAGCGTCGGCCGCTGAAGTTCGTGGCCGGAGACATGATCCAGGCGTTTGACCAGGGCGTGCAGTTTGTTTCCCAAGTGGTGCGCGACACCGTGCCTGAGCCGGTAGATGTGGTCATTACCAGTTCGGCCGGTTATCCGCTGGATACCACTTTCTATCAGGCCATCAAGGGGCTCACGGCCGCTTTGCCCATCGTCAAGCAAGGGGGCACGATCATCTTGGCCGCCAGTTTGTCCGAAGGGATCGGTTCTCGGGAGTTCCAGCGACTGTTTGAGGAAAACCCTTCTTTGGAAGTGTTCATGGAGCGAATTTTGGGTCGGGACTACTTTGTGCTGGACCAGTGGCAGTTGGAGGAGTTGGCCAAGGTGCGACGCAAAGCCCGAGTCAAAGTGGTCACCGATGGCCTGCCTCAAGAGGTGGTGGCCCGATTGTTCGTGGAACCGGCTCCCAGTGTGGAAGAAGCCTTGGAGGAGTGTTTGCGTCAGTACGGTCCCCAGGCCACCGTGGCGGTGATTCCCAAGGGGCCCTATGTGCTGGCCCAAGTGGGCTGACCCTGGCGTGCCTCTTTTGCCAAGGATTCTTGCCGTGGCCAAAAAGTCTAAATCCAAGACCAAACAGGCCGGTTCCTCGGCCCCTTATCGGCGCGTGGTGGCCGAAAACCGCAAAGCCCGACACGAATACGAAATCCTGGACACCCTGGAGTGTGGCATTGCTCTGGTGGGCAGTGAGGTGAAAAGCCTTCGTCAAGGCCGTGTTTCGCTCAACGAGGCTTATGCCAAGGTCAAAAACGGCGAAGTGTGGCTGCTTAACTGCGACATTGCCGAGTATGAGCACGCCAATCGGCTCAACCACGAGCGACGCCGACCACGCAAACTGTTGCTCCATCGGCGAGAGATTCGCCGTTTTGCAGCTCGGGCTCAGGAGAAAGGGCTGACACTGATTCCGTTGCGGATTTATTTTAACCAGCGCGGACTGGCAAAAGTGGAGCTGGCCTTGTGCCGGGGAAAACGGATCCACGACAAACGCGAAGCCATGAAACGGCGCGAAGCCCAAC
>JAJRRR010000209.1 GCA_024279285.1 Planctomycetota bacterium | reverse complement strand
GATATAACCCTTCCTCACTTTCTCCCCGGCCGTGCAGAAAACTGGTGCTCTGGTTTTTTTGTATGCACTTGCAACAGTTTTCCACCTCAAGCCGAACACCACGGATGAGACCGCCCGTGGACGGCAGGGGCGCTGTTCACGGGCTGTCGCTGAGTGTCTTTGGGGCGGGTCGGGTGGTTTGGGATCGGGTGCGCCCCCTCTCCGGCCCAGGCGTTCTCGGCCTTGATCTTAGCCCAAACCAAAGCCGTGGTGGAGGATAAGGAAAAGTGAGGATAGGTCAGCACTGAAAATGATTGACAGTGCTTGCTTGCTGCCGGTAGTATGGTTATCAGACATCCATTCGTGATTTTGCAGGTGGGCACTTCCAAGTGCAGGTGCAGATCCCGTCAGCAGTGCTCCTCTGTCACGGCTGACGCTTCCTTGCGGAACTGAAGAGGTTGGACAAATCCGATGGCCAAACAAGAATCCGTCTGGGGCATTGACCTGGGTCAGTGTGCATTCAAGGCTCTGCGTTGCCGTCTTAGCGAAGACAAGCAATCTCTGGTGGTGGACGCCTTTGAGTACCACGAGTATCCCAAGCCGCTGCGCCAAGCCGAGCCGGAAGAAACCGAACAGATGATCCAGGAGGCGTTGGAACGCTTTCTGGAGCGCAACGAGGTGCAAGGGCACCGGGTCGTGGTGGGAGTGTCGGGGCAGATGGGTTTGACCCGATTCATCAAACTCCCCCCGGTGGAACTGGAAAGAGTACCTGACATCGTCCGCTTCGAAGCCCGGCAGCAGATCCCCTTTGATCTGAGCGAAGTGATTTGGGACTACCAGCGAATGGCCGGAGGGCGGATCGATGAAGGGTTTGTGATGGAAACCGAGGTGGGGCTTTTTGCGATGAAACGGGACCAGGTGTATCGTTGCCTGGAACCGTTTGATCAGGCCGGGATTGAGGTGGATGTGATCCAATTGAGCCCTTTGGCGGTGTTTAACTTCGCAGCGTATGACATCCTGCCGCAGATGGACGAATCGGAATACGACCCGGAAAACCCTCCTCCGTCCATCATGCTCCTTTCTTTCGGTACGGATAACAGCGATTTGGTCATTACTGACGGATTCCATGTCTGGCAGCGGCCCATTCCCATCGGCGGCAATCACTTCACCAAAGCCATCACCAAGGAGTTCAAACAGACTTTTGCCAAGGCCGAGCACATCAAGCGAAACGCCTCCCACTTTGAAAACCCCAAGGCTTTGTTCCAGGCCATGCGGCCAGTCTTTACTGACTTGGCAACGGAAATTCAGCGGTCGTTGAACTACTTTTCCAACATCAACAAAGCCGCCCGAATCAAGCAAGGCATCGCCTTGGGCAATGCGGCCAAGCTGCCCGGCTTGATGCGCTTCTTGTCCCAAAACCTCCAACTGCCTGTGGACCGCCTGGAACGCTTCAACCGACTCCAAGGGGCCCAGGTGATTGATTCCCCGGCCTTCAAGGAAAACATGCTTTCCATGGTGGTTTCCTATGGGCTGTGTGTGCAGGGGTTGGGTGTGGGGCGGCTGGACACCAATTTGATGCCGCCGGAGATTTTGCAAGAGCGTCTGATTCGGGCCAAGAAGCCTTGGACCGTAGCAGCAGCGGCTGCGCTGTTGCTAGGTTTTGGAATCCATCTGACCAGCCAAGCCCTGGCTTTGTACACCGTGGATGAGAAGAAGTTCTCAGGGGCCGAAAGCCAGGCATCGGCGTTCGTCAGCCAAGTGAACCAGTTCCGCAGCCAGTACGATGAAGCCCGACGCGAGTTTGAAAACATTGACAAAATCGGCAAGCATCTTATCCAAACCACTCAGCGTCAAAAGCTGTGGTTGGAACTGCTGGCTGCCATAGATGCTTGTTTGCCTCGGGAAGAGCCAGGCAAGTTGATTGAGCATCCTTGGGAGGAAAAACAGCTTCACATTACCGAAATCTCCGCCCAGGAAGTGGAAGTGAGCCAGTGGCTGACGAAGGTCCGGCGTTGGCTGCCGGAACAGATGAAGGAAAGGCTCCCCGAGCCCGCTCGCACCTCTTCCCAAGGAACTCAAGGCGCATCCGGGGGTGGGGGGGCAGGAGCCCAAGCAGGGGGTGGAAACTCCAGCGGTGGAAACTACCACCAGTTATTCGGCCTTCCCCAGTACGCCTGGCTGGTGCGAATCAAAGGATTCCACTACCACAACAAAACCCGCGGCGAGGAAGGCCATTTGTATGTGAAAAAGACCCTCTTGGAAAATTTGCAAAAACCCTGCTGCCCTTCGCCCCATGATCCCAATCGGATGGTTCCCGTGCGGGACCTGGGTATCTGTTGTCCCATCATGGTCAACATTGGCAAAATTGACACCAACCACGAAATCCCCAATCCCGACTACGATCCCATGAACCCGGACAAAAACATCCCTCCGACGATCCGGGTTCCACGGTTTGACTTTGAAGTGCAGTTTCTGTGGTGTCAGGACGGTCCCCCGCAGAAGCAGTCTTCGGAAGCTGCCAGTGTTGCTACCCCGGGATCGGCAACTGGAGGGTTCGGAGGCACTGGTTCCGCCACCGGTGGAGCATCTTCCTCAGGGACGATAGGAGCCCGATAAATGGACCAGCTACAACAAGCCCTGGAAATTTTGCGGCGACACGGGTTTTGGTTCCTCAGCGGGATCACTTTGTTGGTGATCCTGGTGGTTTGGTTTTTGGCCTCTGGGGAACTTCAGGCCCAGTATGAAAAGAGCAAGCAAGCTCGTGAATCTGTCCGCAGTCAGGTCCATGGCCTGGCTCCCAACTCGCCCAATGACAAGTTTGTCCAAGAGTTGAAAAAGAAGACCGAGGATCTGAAAAGACAAGTTTTTCAAGCTTGGGAGTACCGATTTGCTCAGCAGCGGAAGCTCTATGGGCGCATCATTGGGGGCCAAGAATTCGCCGAGTTTCTGTTCACTTCCGATCCCAAGACGCCCATTCCCGACTACATCCTCTCTCGCTACCAGAACGAGTTTTACGACCAGATGGTCAAGCCGTTGTATCGGCGGCTGAAATTGCGCGAGTTGGTTTACTTGGACGAAGAAGGCAATCCGGTTGAGCCGCCGCAGCGTGGATTTGGCTCTCAGGTCAGCTCAGCGGGACAGTTTGGTTCTCCGACCGGAGGCGGCACCCAAGCAGGCGGTCCGGGTGAAGTTGGCTTTGGCACTGGTCCTGGCTCCTTCGGGGCATCACCCGGCTCTGGCAGCGGAACTGGGTCCAAGCAGTCCGCTCCCACCACCGTGCGTGCCGAATGGCGAGGAATCGTTTTCTGGCCTCAGAATGAACGCAGCCAAGTGCTGGAGAGGCGTTTTGCTTGGGCAGAACTCCCCACCCGACTCCAAATCAAATACGCCGTGGAAGAATATGTCGTCCTGAGCAACTTGTGCGATGTGATTGCTCAGACCAATGGCGATGTAAAGGAGCACTCTCAGGCGGTGGTCAAAGCCGTGTTGAAGATGCGCATCGGCCAACTGGCTCCGCCGCTTACCTCCCGACCCCGAGCCACCACCAACAATAACCAAAGCCAGGACAGCGGTGGCGCAAACTCTGGTGCCATGGTTGGCGCTTACGCCGGAGCAAGTGGCGGTATGGGAGGTCCTGGCGGTATGGGGGGCATGGGTGGTCTTTCCCTGGGTGGAGATTCCAGTGGCGGTGGAGGAATGATGAGCCGTTCTGCTGCGCAAGCCCTCCAGCCCTCCGATCCCGATCAGCTCTTCGAAGCTCGCTATGTGGATGACGAAGGCTATCCCATCACCGATCCCAACCAAATGCCTTATGCCGAGTTCTACATGATGCCGGTGCAACTGGTCCTCATTATGGACCATCGCAAGGTGTTGGAGCTGATGGGCAACCTGGCCCGCTCTCCTTTCCCCATTGAAGTTCGCTTGGTGAATCTCACCTGGATTGATCGCAAGAATCGGGGAAATACTTCCTTGGGCGGGGGAGTCTTGGGAGGAGGATCAGGATTAGGAGGCACCGGTGGCGCTGGCCTAGGGATGGGTGCAGGCGGGCCAGGTTCCTCCGTGGGTAGTTATCTCTCGGGTGCCGGAGCAGGCGGGGGAAGCGGTGCATTGGGCAGTTCGTCTTCCCAGAGTTTTGCGACTGCTGGGGTAGGCCAAGGT
>JAJRRR010000208.1 GCA_024279285.1 Planctomycetota bacterium | reverse complement strand
CGTGCGAATGAGCGCGCCTGGGGCTTGTGTTCCTGGTATTTAGAGCTGTACGCAGAAAAAAACCGGCCTCCCGCCCGGCCGGCCCGAAGCGGGCGACGGGACTCGAACCCGCGACATTCAGCTTGGGAAGCTGACACTCTACCAACTGAGTTACGCCCGCTTGCATAAATTATTTTGTCCCCTGGGACCGAGAAAGACAAGAGCTTGTACCGGAAGTGGGCAAGGGGCTTGGAGGCTCTTCGCACCCAGACGGCTTCCTCACCGGCGGCGAGGTTCCAAGGGCCAAGTTCCCTCTACTTTCTTTGCCGGGGGGCTACATTGGCCACTGGGCCACTGTCCCACCAACCTGCCTGATGGCTCGGGGCTTGGGATCGGTTGAAGCTCCTTTCCCTGCCGACTAGGCTGACGCACACAGAAGTCCGTTTGCCTCAAACAACCTGCATTTTCAGCACGAGGGGTTCAGGATGGTCGGGCCAATTTTGCGCTTGCAGGGGGTGAGCAAGCGATTCGGGCCCACCTGGGCTTTGAAGGAGGTCCACTGGGAATTGGCCCCCGGGCGGATTCATGCCCTGCTGGGTGCTAATGGAGCCGGCAAGAGCACCCTGGTGAAAATCCTCGCCGGAGCAATCCAGCCCGACCAAGGAACCATCTTCCTCCAAGGACAACCTGTGCGGTTCACCACCCCCTGGGAAGCCATCCGGCAAGGGGTAGCCACGGTGTATCAAGAGCTTTCGGGCATAGGACCCTTGTCGGTGGCGGAAAACTTGTTCCTGGGACGCCAGGGCTTTGGAGGTGTGGTGGTCCGGTGGCAAGAAATGTACCGGCAAGCGGCAAAACTGCTCCAGCAGTTCGGCGTGGAGCTGGATCCCCGAACCCGACTGGACCGCTGCCCTCTGGCCGTGCAACAGGTGGTGGAGATCATTCGGGCGGTGGACCGAGGGGCCAAAGTCCTTTTGCTGGACGAGCCCACTAGTGCACTCAGCACTCAGGAATCGCAGCGGCTTTTTGAGTTGCTACGCCGGTTAGCCGACCAGCAAGTGGCCGTGGTGCTGGTCACCCACTTCTTGGAAGAAGCCCTCAGCGTGGCCGACCAGGTGATGGTGCTGCGACAAGGCCAAGTGGTGCTGGAAGCCCCGGCAAGCCAGACCCCTCTGGAAGAAGTGGTCCAGCAGATGCTTGGCTCAGGCCAGGCGGGCCGGTGGACCACGCAGGCCGCCCAAGGCGTGGAACTGCGAGGGCCGCAAGGGCCGGTGGTGCTTCGGGCCCAAGGGCTGTGGGTCCCTGAGTTGGCCGAGCCGATGGATTTGGAAGTTCGCTCAGGAGAGCTGCTGGGGCTTTTCGGCACCGCCTCAGCCGGACACCTGGAGTTGGCCGAAGCCTTGGCTTTGGTGCATCCTCGGGCACGCGGCACGGTAAAAGTTCTACACCGCTCCCTTCGTGCTGGGGGAAGTCCGGCTCGGGCCATTGGCCAAGGGGTAATGTTCCTCAGCGGCAATCGCTCTCGAATGGTCAATCCCTTGGCTACCGTGGCTGCCAACGCCACCGTAGCTGCACTTCGGCACTGCCTGGGCTGGTTTTTCACCCCGGCGGCAGAGCACCGGCTGGTTGAGCCGATTTTGCTCCAAGTGGGCTGCCACCCCCCCGAACCACAACGGCCGATCCGCCAGCTCTCCGGAGGAAATCAGCAAAAGGTGCTGGTGGGTCGGGCCATGTTGGCCAAGCCACGAGTGCTCATCCTGCAAGAACCCACCAGAGGCATGGACATCGCTGCCAAAGCCGAGGTGATGCAACTGGTCCATCGGCTCAAAGAGCAAGGAGTGGCCGTGGTGCTGGCTACCACCGAACCGGAGCTGGTCCTGGCCCACGCCGACCACATTCTGATCCTGCGCCGAGGCCGCAAGGTGGCTCACCTGCAAAACCAAAAAGCCGACAAGGCCCTGCTGCTTCGCTTGGCTTGAACCGTGCCGTTTAACGCGGCTTTCTTTTCCTGCGGTTTTTGGCCCAATCCACCAGCCCGTGAAACAAAGCCGCCGCCGAAATCGCCACGCACACCCAACCCGGCAAATCTCCCCAAACCAAAT
>JAJRRR010000207.1 GCA_024279285.1 Planctomycetota bacterium | reverse complement strand
GTGCGGTGTTTTCCCGCTGTGAGGGTCGGATGGTTCCAGTGGAACCGCAGGGGACTTTTTCTATTTTTTAGACTTAATGGTGGCCGTTCTAGTCAATGCCATTTCACTTTTTGTCCATATTCAACGACGCGCGCAACTTGGCCAGCTGCTCGCGAGCATAGGCCTGGGAACGTTCTCGATCCTCGGCGGTTATGGCTTTCTGCGTTTCATCTTCCGGCGGTTGAACATGAGGCACCCGCTCTTTTCGAGCCTCCGCCACCTTGATGCCCAGGTTAGGCACAAATTCATCTTGTTGCGCAGCCTTGCACAGTGAATGCAAAAACCTCAGTTCGTCATAGACGGGCTGGTAAACTTGGTGGGCCGGGCGGTGCAAGCCCTGGGCAAGCTGTTCCGGCCCTTGCAAACCGGGCTGGTCCAGTTTTACGCCTTGGCTATGTTGCTGGGTCTGTTGGTGCTATTGGCTTCGCTTTTGAGATGGCCCTTGGGCTAGCAGGTTTTTTGGAGAATCGCTGAGCCTGGAAACCCCTGTTGACCCAAACCCTGTCCGAAGGAAACGACGATGACCACCTGGTTGTTAGCCTCGCTGGTGATTCCCGTGTTGGGGGCGGCAGTGGCGGCGGGTGTGGGTCCCAGCGGACATCGCAATGCCCGCTGGGTGGCCCTGGTGGCTGCCACGCTCACCCTGGTGGTGGCAGCCGTGGTGGTCTTCTCCGCCCCGGCGGCTCCTGTGCCCCGAATCACCCAGGAAGGAGCCCCCCCGTCGGAACCCTTCGTCAGTTGGCAACGCCAATGGTTCGGCTCGCCCCAAGGACCGGTGGACATTCGCTTGGCTTTGGGATTGGATGGGCTGAGCTTGTGGCTTTATGGACTCAGCGCTTTGCTGGTGTTCGTGGCCGTGTTGATCTCCTGGGAAGAAATCACCCATCGGCCCGGCACCTACTACGCCATGCTCTTGCTGCTGGAAACCGGCCTGTTGGGCGTCTTTGCTGCCCGGGATGTGCTGCTCTTTTATGTGTTCTTTGAGTTCACGCTGTTGCCGTTGTTTTTCTTGATCGGCATTTGGGGCCACGAGCAGCGACGCTATGCAGCGGTGAAGTTTTTCCTCTATACCCTAGCTGGCAGCGTGTTGACCTTCCTGGGCCTGTTGGCCATCGTGCTGCTGGCGTCCCAAAAACATCCACAAGGAGTGCTCAGCTTCTACTTGCCCACGGTGCAACAAGTGTTGCAACAAGACCCCTTGCCTCGAGCCTTGCAATGGTGGTTGTTCCTGGCTTTGTTTGCCGGATTTGCCATCAAAGTGCCCTTGTGGCCGTTCCACACTTGGTTACCTCTGGCCCATGTGGAAGCCCCCACGGCCGGAAGCGTGTTGCTGGCCGGAGTGTTGTTGAAGGTGGGCTCCTACGGGTTCGTGCGTTTCTGCCTGCCGCTTCTGCCCCAGGGCACCGTGGACTGGATGCCTGCGATCTGGTGGCTTTCTCTGGTGGGGATCATCTACGCGGCACTGGTGGCGCTGGTGCAATGGGACATCAAACGCATGATCGCCTACAGCAGCGTAAGCCACTTGGGATTTTGCATGTTGGGCGTGTTTGCGTTGAATCGGGTGGGGTTGCAAGGCGGGGTGTTGCAGATGATTAACCACGGGCTGTCCACCGCAGGGCTATTTGCCGTGGTCGGAATGATCTACCGGCGCTATCACACCCGGCATATGGCCGAGCTAGGCGGAGTGGCCCGACAGTTGCCCCTTCTGGCTGTGGTGCTGATGATCCTGGTTTTTTCCAGCATTGGCTTGCCAGGCCTGAACGGCTTTGCCGGGGAGTTTTTGATCCTGGCCGGAGCGTTCAACCGAGGATGGACTGCTCCGGCAGGGCACAGCGCCACTTTGTTGCTGGTGGCGGTGTTGGCCACCTCCGGCGTGGTGTTGGGAGCCTGGTACATGCTGAGCATGGTGCGTCAGGTGCTTTTTGGGCCTGTGCCCCCGGCTCATGAGAATCTGTCCCAAAAAACGGCCTTTTCCGACCTGCGTTGGTATGAGCTGGCGGCAGTGGTCCCGTTGCTGGTGTTTGTGCTGTGGATTGGACTCCAACCGGGCTTTTTCCTCAGCCGGATGCAGGGCGATTTGTTCCCCATGGCCGATCGGGCTGCCGTAGCTTACTACCAGACGCACGCCCCGGCCCAAGTCAAAACCGGCGCCCGATCGCTGCAAAAAGATTCCCCCTTGGCCGAAGTTGCGCCAGTGGGGGAAAGCCCAAAGACGCAAAACTGAACCTTCCTTCTTTTTCCGGAGAACCGACAAGCCGTGGATGGTGCATTGATTTCTCCGCAGTTTCTTCAAAGATTGCTGCCTGAAGTGTGGTTGCTGGCCGGCGGCACAGTGGTGCTGGTGGGTTCGGCCTTTCGGCGCCGAGGGCACCGGTGGCACCTGTTGGCCTTGATGTGCACGCTGGCGGCTTTGGTAACACTTTGGGTTCAAGGCCCCGGGCCCTATCGGGCCGACGCCCCGGCGGTGCTTGACCCGCTGGCCACTTTCGCCCGAGCCAGCGTGGCCCTCGTCGGCGTCTTGCTGTGCTTGGTGGTGTGGCAAAAAGAGCCGGATCGGCCGGGAGAATATGTCGGCGTGCTACTGTTGGCCCTGGCCGGAGCCATGCTGGCCGCCTCGGCCAGCAATCTCGTGATGATCTTTCTGGCTCTGGAGTTGATCAGCATCCCCAGCTATGTGTTGCTCTATCTGGTCCGTCGCACCCCTGAAACTCAAGAGGCCACGATCAAGTACTTCCTGCTCAGTGTGCTTTCTTCGGCTTTGATGCTTTATGGATTCAGTTTCCTGTACGGAGCCACTGGATCGCTGGAGTTGCTTCAGATTGGCGAAAAGCTGGCCGGTACGACTCAGGCACCTTGGTTCGGGTTGGCCGGACTAGGGCTCTTGCTCACCTTGGCCGGATTGGGCTTTAAGCTCACTGCGGTGCCGTTCCACTTCTACGCCCCGGATGTCTATCAAGGCACCACCCATGAAAATGCCGCCGTGCTGGCTGCCGTGCCCAAGCTGGCCGCTGCCGTGGTGCTGGTGCGTTTGGGAGTGTGGAGTGCCATCGGGCTGGAGGATTTGAGCTGGCGCGTGTTGCTGGT
>JAJRRR010000206.1 GCA_024279285.1 Planctomycetota bacterium | reverse complement strand
GGCCCAACAACGCCGGCGGCTCAAAAACCCTCCTCTCTCCCCGGACCAGTTTCTTCGGGTCCTCAAGCGACAAGGGCTGCGGCGAGTTGTCACTTTGCTCCAAAAAGCCCAGGAGCGAATCTGAGGCAATCCGCCCCGGGTGTTGCCTTGGTGCAACAGAGTGGAAACGAGTCCTCAGGCGGCGTAGCTTTTTGGCAACAGAGGGAAGCAAACTTTTCGGAGCGTGTTTTTCCAAAGTGCTTTAGCTACAAGCCGTTAAGGCAATTCTTCCCAGGCCCCAGCCAGGGTTGGCATTGGGCTTGCCTTCTTCTCCTGCACCGCGAGGGAGGAGAAGCTGCCCATGGCTACCTTGGCAACCTCGGCTTGTGCAAAAAATTCTTCATGGCTTTGGCTTCGCAGCCGTCAGCCGCAGCCTTGGCCGGTGCAGGGTTCCCTAGCCCGGTCGCATAGGCAAAAGCGGCGTGCCCAGGAAATTCAAGTGCGCATCCTGGCCGGAGGGCCAGTAGTTCCCCCGGGAGGGAATCGCAGTTGGGCCTATCGGGCATTCAAACGCACCTTGGATGTGGTGGGTTCGCTGGCGTTGTTGGTGGTGTTTGGGCCGTTGATGCTGGTGGTGTGGGTGGTGTTGTATTTCACCACGGGTGGGCAGCCGATTTTTGTCCAACAGCGGGTGGGCCAAGGCGGACGGCTGTTCCGGCTCTACAAGTTCCGCACCATGGTCCCCAACGCCGAACAGATCCAACATCAAGTGGAAAACCACCTGGATGGGCCCGTGTTCAAAAACCGCCACGATCCGCGCGTCACTCGTCTAGGACGCATCCTGCGCAAGTACAGCATTGACGAGCTGCCCCAGTTGTTCAATGTGCTCAAAGGCGATATGTCCCTGGTGGGTCCTCGCCCTCCTGTGCTTCGGGAAGTGGTGCAGTACGAGCCTTGGCAGCTTCAGCGGTTGAGTGTCAAGCCTGGCCTGACCTGCATCTGGCAAGTCAGCGGTCGCAACGAGGTGGGTTTTACCCGCTGGGTCCAAATGGACCTGGAATACATCCGACGCCAAAGCTGGTGGCTGGACCTGGTGCTGCTGCTGAAGACCCCCTGGGCCGTCCTCACAGGACGCGGAGCGTATTAGTCGGGTGGAAACCCCAACAACACAATGTCCTCTTTGCTAGCGGAAAAACACTTTTCCGTTTCTGCCAAGTTTTTTGCACAGAAGGCAGGATCTCAGGCCAGGAGCCTGGGGCTTTGCTTAGGGAGGGGAGTTGGAGCGGGCGTTTGGCGGCTCGGGCCAGTTTAGATGGCGGTGCAGGAAGCGGAAAGTGCCCACGCCGTGGATGGTATGCGGCCCGTTGAACCACTCTATCTGCGTCCGCTCCCCGATGCCCAACAGATCATAGACGCGTCGGACCCGGGCGTATTCGTAGCCCACCCACTCGTCCGGGGCCACTCCGTCGTGGTGCCCACGCTCCACCATAAAGGGCCGAGGAGCGATCAACCAGGCCATCTCCGCGTGGTCAAACCAGTTGGCCAGGTCGTATTCAAACATCTCGTATTCCACTGTGCCGACATAGGTGTAGCGATTGTCCAGCGAGGCGTTCTTGTAGTTCCAGCGGTTAAAGTCTGCCGAGCAAATCGACAGGCAATATCGCTCCACCAGCACCGGCACGCGCATGGCCGTCTTGCCCCCGTAGGAGAGTCCATAAAAAGCAATTCGCTCCGGGTCCACAAAGGGCAAGCTGGCCAACCAGCGGGTGATTTGTCGATGTTGGGCCGTGATGACGGCAAACAGGGTTTTCTTCAGCAGATAGGCTTTGCGTTGAATGGTGCGGAAGCGATCCCAACCGATATAAGGGTTCTGCGGAGCGAAGACCACAAATCCCCGCTGGGCCAGACGACAAGCAAAACGATGATAAGCCGGATGGTCCAGCTGGGGATGGGCCACATGCCGCGGTCGGCCCTCCAGCCCATGCTGACACACCACCACCGGACGCCGCTGGCCCGAGGCTATCCCCCGAGGCACCAACAACCACCCATAGGCCACCACATCCGGATAGACATCCAGCAGGACTTCGTAAGCTGCGTAGGAGTCCTGTTGGTAAAGGAGTCGGGACCTGGGATGGGGAGGCAACAACGGCCGATCAAACTCTCCAATCACCTCACGGCGAAACCGTTCCCGATAGGGCTGGCAACTTTTCTGGTAAGCCTCCAAGGAGCTGAAGTCCAGTTGGGCAAAGTAGCGACGGCGACGATGTTCACTTTGTTGCAGCACAAGCTGGGTGTGATTGAGCAGTTGTTCCAGTTGTTCGGCGGTCCGGCGGCCATCGGCCCAAGGAAGCCAACGGGGCTGGGGGGCCGACGCCCTCCAGGCCAGTTGCTTCCCGGGAGCCAGTCGGGTCAGAAACTCCTGGAGCATGGCTTGGGAAAACCCTGGCCCTTGCCCTCCTTGAGAAACCACCAAGGTGGCTAGATGTGGCTTCCACAGCGGAGCCACGAGCTGTTGAAACCTCCGGAACTCTTGCTGCACCTGGGTTATGGGGGGAGTGATCAACTCCCCGGGAGCGGCTCGCCCTTGGGGCTTTTCGCGGATGGGAGGGAGGTTTTGGATTTGGGGCACTTGGGCTGCTTCGATGACCAGCTTGCGGGGAAAGATCAACGAAGCAATCTCCGCATCCCCAAACTGTTCCAACAGCCCAAACACATTGCGATAAATCGGCTCCCGCCACAGGTTCTCTCGGGGCTGGAAGTAGCCGCTGGTGCCGCAGACTCCGATGCGCTGGTCCAGCGCCGCTGCATAAAAAGCCAGCAAACCGCCTTCGCCATAGCCCAGCACTCCCACGGGCAACTGCGGCCGGTGCTTCTGGAACCAGTCCACCACGGCCAGCACTTTTTGCACTTCATAGCCGATGATGTGTCGGCCCACCTGATAAGCCGGACGATAGACCAGTTCCCGATGCGACAGGTCCAACTTGCGTCCGTCTCGAAGTTGCGAGTAGGTGTTTTTCCGATCCAGCAAAAACGGTACCACCACGCGCACCCCACTTGCTGCCAGGTACAAGGCTGCCGGGCTGGTGGGCCCGGAGGGAAGAAGCCCTGCAAGTTGCTCAGGCCGTTGGTCGCAATCGCCTAGCAGGACGACCTGGGCCACCGGAGAAGCGTGGCGAGGTTCCAGCAACAATCCCTCGCCCCACACTCCCGGCAACACCCGCCAGCGAATAGCCCACACTTGGACCTGATCGTTTTGGGCCACGAGGGCATCGCGACTCACCGTGGCCATCAGCTCCGGCTCTCCCACGGGAAGCCGTGGGTCGTTGAGCCCAATGATGTAGGCCAAACGCTTGCGGTTGGGCTGCACGCTTTGGGCATAAGCCTCTGGGGAAGAAAAATCCCGATGCCAAAACCGAGCCCGACGCGACACACTCCGGCCAATCTCCTTCAACAGAAAACGATTGATCCCATCTACCATCAGCCGGGCAAAATCGCCCTGGAAGGTCAGAGGCTTAGTGCCGGGCAAAAGTTCCGACTTTGCTGACTCAGCACGGCCTGCGTGAGCCAAAATCAGTGCGACGACCAGAGCCCATAGGAACATGCCTTTTTGGTGCATTGTGTCTCCCCTTTGATTCGTACACCGGCTGCCAACTGGCAGGAGCTTTTTTTGGGGACAGGCGTTTTTTAGTTTACTCACTTTTGGGCGAAGATGTTTCCTGGGAAGGGGGGTCCGTTACAAACCACGCTGGAGCCTGGCCCTGCTGTTCCCAACTGCTCAAAGCATGAAAAAGCACCACTGCTACCGACACCGAAAGATTGAGGCTTCGCACCTGAGAGCGAATGGGAATGCGCAACACCTGCTGTTCGTATCGCTGGAGCAACCACTGGGGCAAACCGGTGCTTTCCGGCCCAAACACCAGCACATCGCCCGGCCGGAACTGCACGGTGGTGAATCGTCGTTTTGCCCGGGCGGAGAAGAACCACATTCGCCCCGGATCAAGTCGCTCAAGTAGATGGTCCCAGTTGTTCACCACTTCCCAGTTCAGATGCTGCCAGTAGTCCAGGCCCGCTCGTCGCACCTGGGCACTATCTACCCGAAATCCCAAAGGACGCACCATCCACAGCTTGGCTCCCACGGCCACACAACTGCGGCCCACACTCCCGGCGTTGTAGGGAATCTCTGGCTCAAACAGCACTACATGCAACAAGGGATGGTAGGGCATGGTCTTGGGGCTTGGTTCGTGGGCGAGCCTAAAGCTTCGGCTTGCACCATGCGTTGGTGCTTCCGCACCACTGGTGATCTCCGCACTGGAGCAGAAGCTCCTACGCAGGGGCAAATGCAGACCGACGCCACTTGGGAACAAACTTCCAGCTTTTGCTGAAATAGCAAGACTCAGTTTGAAGCAGCAGATTCGGAGCAAGCAAGTATTACTTTTTGCCCTGCTGAGCCAGAGCCGGTGGCAAGCCCTTCAGAGGCAACAGCCAGATGTTGCGAAATCGCACTTGGTTGCCGTGATCCTGAAGCCACAGGGGCAAGGGCTGAGGTCCCTCGGGCCGACCGGCTCCGGTTTTACGCACCAATTCCACCTGGTTGTGAATCAGCACCCCATTGAGCCGCACGGTGATTCGGGCCGCTTGGAGCTTGCGCCCTCCGTCGGGAGACCAGCGTGGGGAGTGGAACCAGATGTCATAAGTTTGCCAGACCAAAGGAGGCAAGCAGGCGTTCACATCCGGAGCCCGATAGCGATACAAAGCCCCACATCCGTTGTCCCTTGGCTCCAGTCCAAAGGAGTCCAAAATCTGCACTTCATAGCGCCGATGGAGATACACGCCGCTGTTGGCGCGTGCCTGACCTCGGGCTTGCGGCATGAACGGCAAGCGAAACTCCACATGCAGCCAGAAGTCATTGGGCAAAGGTTGAGCAGTTTCGGCTCCTTGGCACAGCCATCCTTGGGGACTCAAACGCCCGTTGTGCCAATGCTTCAGGGAGCTTCCGTCAAACAGCACCCAAGCCCCGGGAGGAGGAGCCATGCCCAAGGTGGGACTGCGGCGATGGACCCGAAGCAAAACCCCCCGAAGAATGCCGTCCTGGGAGTCGTACAATCGCATTTGTCCGGCCAGGGCCAAAGCCAGCCAGGGCCCATGCCGGATCAAAAGCATGTTGCCTTCTCGCTTGGCCTGCAAAGGGGTTCGGCTCCCTGGCACAGCCCCCGAGCCAGGAAGCCCTCCCCGATAAAACACCACCAGAAACTCCCCCTTGCCCCGAGCCACCACTTGGACGCCCAAACGCCGCTGGCCCTGGGCAGTGGAGACCAGCCCGGTGTACTCCCCCTGAAGGCGATACTCCACCCCAGCCGCCGCCGGGTCCAGAATCTCCTGGGAAGGAGGAGCTGCCGGAACCAGGACGGGACTGCTCGGTGCCCCGACAATCCCCAGCACAAGCACCCACCAGGGCGTTGTCCACCTGTTGGCCTTTTGTTGCGGAAGCCGGTTCATAGTCGCGGTGGTGTTTTAGATTCTGGTCAAGTTGGAGGTTGGCCCGCAGGGCCGGAGACCTTTCGCCATGTCTTTTGAGGTTTGGTGGTGTGCAAGCCACGAAGGGAGATTTTAGTGATTTTGATCCAAAAAGCGGCCGACGCAATAGAGGTGCTCTTGGGCCCGAAGAAACAAACGCCCCAATCCCACCGCCGCAGATGCCACAAACTGATCCGGCAAACGATTCACTGTCAGAAGCTGAAAAGTGCGTGAAGCGGCCAGCACGAAGCACTTGCCCTGTTGGGACAAGAAATAAACGCGGCCTTGAGCCGTAATGGGCGAAGCCAGGAAAGTGCCTGGGAGCTTGCGGCGCCAAAAGATTTTTCCCGTGGGCAAGTGCAGGCATCGGGCAAAGCCAGCCTGCGAGATCACAAACAGTAGATCGCGCCACAGGGCCGGAGTGCTTACCACTTTCCTGCCCACCTCACGACGCCACAGCCAGCGTACTTGCACCCCCCGGCGAGCTACCCGCAATTCCCCTCCCCAAAGCGGTCCATCCTCTCCGCGCATCACCACCAACATCTGCTGGCTCCACAGGGGCGAGGCCCCCAGGGGCTGTGGGGCTCCCCATCGGGCCTGGGCAAGCAACTGGCCTGTTTTCCACTCCAGGAGCCACACGCCCTGCGGTCCTGGCACCACCACCACATCGCCCCAAGAGCTTGGCCCGGCCACCACCGACCCGTGGCAAAGCTCCCGAGCAGAAGCCCCTGGAACCGGCAACCGCCTGGCCCAATGTTCTTGCCCGCTGTGGAGATCATAGGCCCCGACCAGCACTTCCAGCCCTTGGGGTGTTTGTTGCCAGCATGTGGTCACGATGCGGTCTTTCCACACCAGGGGGCTTCCGGCCGTGGGAAGCAGATGTTGGGAAGACTCCAGCAAGTGGCGAAACCACGCGCGGCGACCGTCTCCACGGTGCACGCTCAACCGTGTCCCATACACCGCCACCACCGTCTCCCCTTGCACACAACACGCCGGAGCAGCCCAAGTGGGCTGAAACCAAGGCCAGTATGGGTTCAGGCGTTTGGGCCAGGGCAATTGGTCGGCCAAGGGCACCTGCCAGCGCGGCTTGCCGGTGGCTGGGTCAACACACACCAACACGGCCTGTTGCTCCAGCTCTGCGGTGAAAAACAGCCCTTGGGAACTCAACACTGGAGAACTGATCCCTCGTCCTGAAAGGGGGAGTTTCCAAGGCTGGCCATGCGTGGGTCCCCAGACCAAAGGGACACTCAGACCGGCTCCTTGGCCGTCCAGGTGAGGTCCTCGCCAGTGGGACCAGAAAAGATCGGGCGTGGATTTCGTAGGAGCCAGGCCTAAGGTCATCATCCCGACAGCACAGCCACCTAGCCACCTTCGGCGCGAAAGCTTCTTAGGGGGATGGGCGAAGCTGCTTGGGGTTCCCAGGTGCCGAAAGCCCTGGCCCTTTTTAACCTTCCTCATCCAACAGCTCTCCCCAAATGGAGTCGGAAACCAGCAGCCCTCGTCGGGTCAGGCGCAGGCGCCCTTGGTGCCATGTGAGCAGTCCTTGGCGGAGGAAGTTTTCCAGGGCCTGGGGGGCCAGTTCCTGGGGCGTGGCGCCCCAACGGGCGGCAAACTCTTCCGGATGCACTCCGGCGGTGGTTCTCAGGCCCAGTACCAAAGCCTCCCGCCGTCGCGTCTCCCAGCTCAACCGTTCCGAGTGCCACACGGGCGACCGGCCCCCCAGGACCCGTTTCAAGTAAGTCGTGGTGCTGGGATGATTGGTTTGTCGGATGCCTTGGTAATGTCGGGCGGCTCCAGGGCCCCAGGCATGATAGTCTTTCGCGTGCCAGTACTTGAGGTTGTGTTGACACTGAAAACCGGGCCGAGCGAAGTTGGAGACTTCGTAGTGCTGCCAACCAGCTTGGGCCAAGTGGTCCAGGGTGGTTTCGTACATTTGGGCTTGTAGCTCCTCAGGCACCTCCTGCAAAAGCCCTCGGCGACGCAGGCTCCAGAACCGGGTGCCCCGTTCTATGGTCAGTCCATAAACTGAAAAGTGCTCCGCACCGGTACGAATCGCACAGTGGAGGTCCTGGACCCATTGGGCCAAGCTCTCTCCCGGAGCAGCGAAGATCAAGTCCAACGAAAGCACCAAGCCCGCTTGCTGCACCAGTTCCACCGCACGCCAGATGTGCTCCACCTGATGTCGGCGGTCCAGGGCTTGGAGCTTTTGCGGCAGAAACGACTGCGCGCCCAAGCTGATTCGGGTCACGCCGTGTTCCCGAAGCAGCTCCAGCCATTGCGGGGTAACATCCTGGGGATTGGCTTCCACGGTCCACTCGCACTCTGGAACAAGATCAAAGTGCTGGTGAACCAGCTTCAACAGCCGCTCCATTGCAGGCAAGGACAAGCGACTGGGCGTGCCTCCGCCGAAATAGACCGTGGTGAGCCTTCCAGGGAGGGTCCAGCGGGCTTCTTGTTCCCAAGCCCGATTCAACGCCGGTTCTAACTCCTTGGAACCTACCCACACGGCAAAGTTGCAATAGCCGCAGCGATGGTCGCAAAAAGGCACATGCACATACAGGGCATCGGCCCTGCCTTGGGCCAGGGGCAAAGGTTCTTGAGGCACGACGGCGCCTTGGGCCCCAAAGGTCCGATCCTGGCAAGGGTTGGAGGGAGCCAATCGGGACATGGCTGACTTGTCCCCTGGGCGGGGTGGGATTTCAAGGGATTTCAAGTTGAGAGTTTGAGCAACTTTTGGGCGTTTTGGTAAAAGATGCGTTGTTGGACTGGCTGGGGCAATTGAAGTTTTTTCATCAACTCAAACTGCGGGACCGGTTGTCCTGGGTACAAGAAGTCGGTGCCAAACAGGAGCCGATCCGCGCGGCGGATCAAAAACTCCCGGCCGAACTTCAAATCGCGTGCGATGGCGTTGGCCCCGCTCCCGGCCGAAAGATCACCATAGAGATTAGGAAACTTTTCCATCAACCGATCAATGGCTCCCCCGGGCACCACAGGACCTCGGGGATAGGTTTGCATGTCTTTTTTGGTCACTTGGGCCGAGATGTTGGCCCACCACCCCGGTCCATGCCCGATGAAAATGCAGTGCGGCACGCGCTTCAGCACACGCTGCAAGGCTGGTAGTCCCGGTCGGTCCCAATTGCGCTGGTTGTCCAGGTGGAGGAGCACAGGCAGGCCCAACTCCCCACAGACTTCAAACACTCGCAAGTTGCGTGGGTCGTCCATGGCCACCCCAGGCTTGTGTTCCCCAAAGCCGCGACACCCCTGGTCCTGATAGCGTCGCAGCATGTCCCGAAGTCCGCGCCGCCCTCCTTGGTAGCTGGTGCGAGGGTCCACGGCACAAAACGGAATCAACCGGTCCCGATGTGGCCGGGTGACGCGAAGCACAAACTCGGTGGTCAGCAGATAGGAGGACGCCTCGGGACTGACCAGGGGGAGCACCACAGCCCGCTCCACCCCGTGAGCATCCATCCAGCGCAGCAACTCCCCAGGAGAAAGCGCTGGTCGGGTGTTCCAGGTCTGGCCCAAGTGCGTGTGGACATCGAAAAATCCTGGTGTGCTGTTGCCCTTTTGGGCCCAAGTGGGCAAAGCCCAAGCGGCTCCCAAACCGGCTGCCAAAAGCCCTCGGCGAGAAAGTTTCCACAGGGCCTCCGCCCCCGCAAGCCGCCTCAGCTCCTGTCCCCCAGGATGCGTGCCAGTCATGATGTTCTTTCCTGCCGTCTCTCAGGTGCAATACAGTCCGATTTAACAAGCAAGTGCCAGCGTACCCAGTGTAGCAAGCTGACCAGGAGGTCCTCTACCAATAGGGGCCCATTTAGCCTGGGTTTGGTGGCAAGGAGTCTCTGAGTTTTTCGGAGCTCAAGCTTGGGAGGAGAGAGGTTTGGCAGGGGTTTGCAGGGCCCGACCGATTTGGCGCACAGCTTGTCGCAGACGGTTTTCGTTCTCTACCAGAGCCAGCCGCAAGTAGCCTTCTCCGGCAGGTCCGAAGCCCGCTCCGGGGCTGACCGCCACATCGGCTCGCTCCAACAGCATCATGGCAAAGTCCATGGAGTTGTACTGGGAGGCCCAAGGCTGGGGAATCTTGACCCACACAAACATGGTGGCCTTGGGCACTTGCACTTCCCAGCCCAGACGACGAAGCCCCGAAACCAGCACATCCCGACGGCGCTGGTACACCTGGGCTTGCTGTTTCACCGCCGCGGCTCCCTGACGCAGAGCCAGGATGGAGGCGATCTGGATGGGGCGAAACATGCCGTAGTCGTAGTAGGCTTTCACAGTGGCCAGAGCTCGGATGATTTCTGCGTTGCCGGCACAAAAGCCTACGCGCCAACCGGCCATGTTGTACCCCTTGCTCATGGTCGTAAATTCCACGCCCACGGAAATCGCTCCCGGGGCGGCCAAAAAACTGGGCGCCTGGTAGCCGTCAAAAGTGATGTCGGCATAAGCCAGATCGCTGATCACCACGAAGTGATAGCGATGAGCCAGGCGGACCAGTTGGCGATAAAAATCGGCTTCCACGACGGTGGTGGTGGGATTGTGGGGATAGTTGACCACAACCACTTTGGGACGGGGAAACAAGTGCTGGCAAGTGTAGGCGATGTTGCTCAAGAAACGGTCCGGATCGGTGGCCTCCAACGAGATGATATTGGCCCCAGCCAGCACCACGGCATAGACATGGGCCGGATAGCTGGGAGCTGGCACGATGGCCGTGTCCCCGGGGCCCAACAAAGCCAGACACAAGTGGCTGAATCCCTCTTTGGAACCCAGGCAAACGATCACTTCGCTGTCCGGGTCCAGAGAGACGCCGTATCGGGTGTAGTAGCGGCTGGCCACCTCGCGGCGGAGGTTGCGGATTCCGGTGTTGGGGCTGTAGCCGTGGTTTTTGGGATCCCGGG
>JAJRRR010000205.1 GCA_024279285.1 Planctomycetota bacterium | reverse complement strand
CTATCCGGGCATGCTCCTCAACACCGAAGCCGATACGGTCTATCTGAAACACCCCACTCAAAACTATGTGGAGTCCAAAAAAGACTATCCTATCCAAACCGACATGATCGTGGTGGACTTTGACGGAGGCGAGACGATCCGCTGGGGAGGGCGCTCTCTGCGAGTGCCCAGCCAAGTGCTCGTGCTACGCGAAGGCAAGCTGGAAGTGCAGCACGAAGTCAACGAAGACCCCGAAGCCAATTACGAATTTGCCAAACAGCACTTAGCTCAATTGCGCAAAAACGCTCAATCCCAAGACGAGAAAGAACCGTCTGCTACCAACCAGTTTGGAGACTTTAACATCGGTACAGGCGGTGGAGACGGGGGAGCGTTTCAAGACTTTTCAGGACCAGGAGGTTTTCCTGCCCCCGGCCAAAATAGCAAGAAAAACCGCCGCAATCGTTAGAAGTCTTCTCTCCGTTGCTCTCCGCGGGTGTGGTTTAGGGTGATGTTGGTCTCCTGCCGGGTGCGGCCGGCATAATTTGTCCCTTGCGCATGATCTGCCTAGCCGTCCATCTCCCCAAGGTGCTGGAGTTCTCCCCTCGGGAAGACGATTTCCAATGGTGGAAACCCGACTCCAGTGCAGGAGGGGATGAATGGGCAAGCTCAAATCTCCGCGTCGTGAGCACTCCGGCGTCCAATCACCTCTGGAAACCTACCTGCGTGAAATCAACGAAACCCCTTTGCTCTCTCCCGAGGAAGAACAAGAGCTCGCCCAACGCGTGGCCCAAGGTGACCCTGAAGCTCGTGACCGCATGGTTCGGGCCAACTTGCGCCTGGTGGTCAACATCGCCCGAGGGTACACCGGCAAAGGGCTCAGTCTTCAGGACTTGATTGAGGAGGGCAATTTGGGGCTGCTTCGGGCCGTAGAAGGGTTCGACCCGGCCATGGGCACGCGCTTCAGCACTTATGCCAGCTACTGGATCAAGCAGTCCATCAAGCGGGCCTTGATCAACTCGGCCAAGACGATTCGTATTCCGGCTTACATGGTGGAGCTTTTGTCCAAGTGGCGTCGGGCCACGACGCGGTTGACCGAGGAGTTGGGGCGCACGCCCACCCTGGAAGAAGTTGCCCGAGTGCTCGGGGTTCCCAGGAAAAAGCTCCCCATCATCAAAAAAGCCATCCAAATCTACAACGCCACTCCCCACACCGATCAGCCCGAAAACGGATGGTCCCTCGGAGAAATGGTCATGGACGATCGCTCCTCCAACCCCGAAGAACTTCTGGTAGAGTCCGACAGCCTCCAACAAGTGCTCAAGCTCCTGGACGAACTGGAACCCCGAGAGGCCACTGTGCTGAAACTCCGTTTCGGCCTGGAAGGCCACGAGCCGATGACTCTCAAAGAAATCGGCCAGATGTTAGGCTTGACTCGGGAACGCGTCCGACAAATTGAAACCGAAGCCCTCCGCAAACTGGCCACTGCCATTGATCCCGACCTGGCCGCCAAACACAAGTAAAACCCGGAAAACTGGGTTTGGAGGCGTGGGCGGGTGTTTTGCACCACCGGCTTGGGGAAGTGGGAGAGTGGGGGCTTGGAGGGCTGGAAGAAAACCGCAAGCAACTAACAGAGAGCAGCGAATGGCAAGCCTGCGGCTTTAGCCCGGGTGGAAGTAAACCCGCTTTACTTTGGCATTTCCGCACCGGTTATGATTTCACCGCCGGAGCGAAACTCCTGCCGCAAGTTGCAGGACGCAGGTCAAAATCCGGCGAGTCTGCAGCTTCGGTCGCGGGAGGTGGCAAAAGAAAACACGCCGCCACTTGCCCCGGTGTGAAACAAAAACCCGTGCATCCGTTCACACGCCGCAACACGCAGGACACAGACTGCGAGCTGAAAATCTCGTGCCGCAGCCTACGAGTTGTCTTCCATGTTGCTGGCGTTTGACTACTCGGGCGGAGTGTTGCCCGTGGCAACAGAGCTGGCAGACAGGGGCTGGGCGGCTTGGATTATTCGGGCCACGGGCAGTTGGGCACGCACCTGAGAGATTCGTTCCCGTTCAAACTCTACCACCAGCACACCAGGACTTTCGCCCAAGCGGCCTAACACTTGCCCCCAAGGATCCACCACCAACGAATGTCCCCAGGTGTTCATCCCCGGGGCGTGCGTGCCGCACTGGTTGGGAGCCAGGAGCAGGCACTGGGTATCCACGGCCCGGGCCCGAACCAGTAGTTCCCAATGGTCTTTTCCGGTTCGGGCCGTAAAGGCCGAGGGCACTGCGATCAGTTCGGCACCTTGGGCCACGAGCTGAGCAAAGTGCTCCCCAAAACGCAAATCAAAACAAGTCGCCAGCCCCAATCGCCCCCAAGGAGTCGCACACACCACAATCTTCTCTCCCGGGCGGAAAAAACGCCCTTCGTCAATTCGCACCTGACCTTCCAGGTCCACGCGGAACAGGTAGCGCTTGCGATACTTGGCCACCAGTTCTCCTTGGTCGGAAAACAACAAAGCGGTGTTCCACACTCCTTGAGGGCCTTGCTCGGGCAGCGAGCCGGCCAGGAGCCACACTCCCAGTCGTCGGGCCAGTTGGGAAGCTTTTTCACTCACAGGACCTGGCACCGGCTCGGCGCGCTTTACCACTTGATCCAAGGGACCCAAGCACCAGCAAAGCTCCGGCAAGGCGATAAGTTGGGCACCTTGACCAGCGGCTTGCTCCACCAGGGGCAGGAATTGGGACCAATTGCTTTCCACATCCAGCGTGGCGCTGGTCTGAACCACAGCGACTTTGACGGAGGTGCTCATGGGAAATCTCCCAGGCCGATGGGCTTCTCATCATGGTAGCAGGCCAGAAAAAAAATAAAATCAAAAGAAAGACGCCAACATCTGGAGACACCAGAACTCAGGCAGCGGGGACGAGAAGTTGGCTTCGCTGTTTGTCATCCGAGGCAACGACCAAGGGCTACGCTATCAGCTCACCGGCCCGGTGGTGCGAATCGGACGCGATGCAGACAATACGATCCAGCTTCGGGATCAGGAAGTGTCGCGCCATCATGCGTTGCTGCGGTGTGAAGGGGAGCAATGGGTGCTGGAGGATTGCGGCAGCTCCAACGGCACATTTGTCAACAGTCGTCCTGTGCAGCGGCATGTGTTGCGCAGCGGAGATCAGATACAGTTGGGCCGGACCCTGCTGCTGTTTACGGCTCAGTCCCCCGCGACGGCTTCCTCGGCCCAGGTGCAAATCCGCCCAGAGCCCCCAGAGGATCAGTCCCGAATCCTCCACACCGTCGTCCAGGAACAAGGCAGTCGGATTTTGCACCAGGCCTTGATGGGTCGGGAAGGGTCGGCCTATGCCGAAAGCCTGCGGTTGGTGTACGAAACGGCCCGCATGGCCGCCCATACGCTGAACCTGGAACAACTGTTGCGCCGGATTTTGCAACTGGTCTTTGAGTTTGTTCATGCCGATCGCGGCTGTGTGTTGTTGATGGACACAGCTTCGGGCAAGCTGGAGCCTTGTGTGCAAATTAGTCGCGGTTCCGACTCCGGGCAAATGATCATCAGCCAGACGATTCTGGACTATGTGCTTCAGCGTCGGGAAGGAGTGCTGACGACCAACGCCCAGGCCGACATGCGTTGGACTCCCACGGCCAGCATCCGCCAGTTGGGGATTCGAGAGGCGATCTGCGTGCCCATGTTGGGCCGCTACGGACTGGTGGGCGCCATGTACATTGACACGGCGGCCCCGGTGGGCGAAGTACTCCGTGCAGCAGGGGAGGCCACTCGGTTCACCCCCGATCACCTTACCCTCATGATGGCCGTGGCCCACCAGGCTGCCTTGGCTGTGGAAGACACTCGGTTTTATCAAGCCATGGTGCGTGCCGAGCGTTTGGCAGCCATTGGGCAGGCCATTGCCACGCTTTCGCACCATATCAAAAACATCTTGCAAGGTATTCGGGGCGGAAGCTTCCTGATCAAAGACGGTCTGGCCCGAGGCGATCAAAACATGGTTCGCCAAGGTTGGCAGTTTGTGGAAAAAAACCAAGAGCGGATTTCCAACTTGGTGCTCAACATGCTTTCGTTCAGCAAGGAGCGTCGGGCTGAACCGACCCCGGGAAACTTGAATCAACTGGTCCACGAGGTCGTGGAGCTTGCCCGAGGGCGCACGCAGGACCAGACTGTGCAGCTCAAGTTCCATCCCCATCCCGATTTGCCCACCTTGATGTTTGACCCGGATGCCATCCATCAAGCTTTGCTCAATGTGGTGATGAACGCCGTGGAAGCTTGCGCCGCAGAGGGAAAAGGTCAGGTGGAAGTCCGGGTTCTCTATGACCCTCAGTCTCAGCAAGCCACGGTGGAGGTGAGCGACACCGGTCCTGGCATCCCGCCGGAAAAACTGGAAAGTATCTTTGAACCGTTCGTATCTACCAAAGGGAACCGCGGCACAGGGTTGGGACTTCCGGTCACCCGTAAACTGCTGCGCGAACACGGGGGAGATGTGAGTGTGGAGTCGCAACTGGGCCGGGGGAGCATCTTCCGGCTTTGGTTTCCAGCTCCCGAGGCCCGAGAGCAATCCTCCCCCTCCCCTGCGGCCAAGACTTCTCAAGCCCCTACCGATGATTGACAATCTACCCTCGGCGCGTGTGCCCTCAGGTGCCTCGGTTTAAGCAGTGACAACCTTGAGCACATCAACCCCTTGCCCCCAGCGGAGCCGTTGGCAGTTCGTGGCCTTGGGCCACGGAGAGCCGTTGGAGTCATTGTGTCGGGCTTTTCTGGCTCAGGGGGCAGAGCTGTTGGGCCGCTGGACGCCTCCAAGCGAGTCAGCCTCCGGAGCTTGGGAAGCCCCCGCCGCTTCAGATGAAGAAACTTGGCAAAAGGTCCTCCAGTGGGAAGAGCCCTCTTTGGTGCTGGCCTCAGCAGGGCCCCACCCCCAGTTGGAACAAGCCCTGCGACACTTCGCCCAGCAGCCGTGCCATCTGATAGTTTGTCATCCTTGGGGATTGGATTGGAGCTTTTACTACGAGCTGGAAATGCACGCTCGGGAAAGCGGGTGTGTGCTTTGGGCCTGGAATCCCCTGCTGTGGCACCCAGGCATGGAAAAGATCGGCCAATGGCTAGAGCGTTTTCCGGGAAAGCTTGCCCGAGTGGAACTTTTGTGGCAGGCTCCGGCTCAGGAACCTTTAGCGTTTCGCACAGCGTTGGCCACTCATTTGGGAGTGATTCGCACCTGGGCAGGCCCTTTGAATCGGGTGGTGGCCTTGGCCCGAGCCGACCTGGACAACCCCTGGCAAGATCTGGAGGTGCAACTAGCTGGCCCAGACTCTCCCCTGGTCCGCTGGTCCGGACGCCAAGGTCCCCAGCCACTGTGGCAGCTCCTGCTGCTTCAGGAACAACACCGCTTGGCCGTGGAAGCTTCGGACCCTTGGAAACAGTGGGCTTTTCAGGAGGAAGGCCCAAAGAGCTACTAGGTCTCAGGTTCGCTGGACCAGGCAGCCCAAGCGTTCACCCAACAGTGGATGCAGGCCCACTCGGCTTCTTTCCAAAAAAATGGCCAGCATTCCCCAACCCCTTCCACTTCTCAGGAGCCCACGGCATCCCCAGTCCAGGCTTCTTCGGACCGGCAAGGTAGGGAGGCTTTGGAGCTGAGGAAACTTTGCCACTGGGGAGCTGCTGCCCGGGACCTGGAACTGGTAGATGCTGCCCAAGAGAGCCTCCGCCGCGGCCGACAAGTGCAGGTGCACGAGATGCAATACACCGAGCAACAAGTTTTTCGGGGACTGATGTCGGCACTGGGCTGCGGACTGCTGATGGTCAGCGTGGTGATTTTGACGCTGGGAGCGGCTTTGGGAACCCGATTTGCTGCTTGGACCTCGTGGTGGCCAGCCGCGTTGCTGGTGCTGCTGGTGGGTTTTTTGCTCCTTCAGTTGTTGCAGTTCCTTTCTCAGTCTTCGGAGTGAAAGCCAAGTTGCAGATACTAACTGGCGGTTTCCTAGATCCTTGTTCCCTACGGACCGCACAACTGGCCAGATGAACCGGCCGGAAGCGTTTTTCTGGGCGGAACAACTGGGGCGTCAAACTCGTCACCACTGGGTCATCTTGTGGGGAACTGTTCGGGCCCGGGGACTTGTGCCGTCCAGGGGGGCTTTGCTTAACAAACAAAAGGAACAAAATAGTTGAACCTAAGTTTTTGTGCCACTTGCACTTGCCTTGCGTCCCCCCAAACCAAAGGCTAGAATTGCTTGGCTTACCCACTGCCTGATGGACAAGCCTACTTTGGCACGAAAGTTGTTCTCCCTTCCATGTGGAACTGGTTGGACTGTCGGTTTGTCCTGTCGGGTTGGGGGCAGACGAGTCAGAAGAATTGGGCAAGATTTGCTAATTTTGCCCATTGGGCTTGTCTGGGCTCCCCAGGGCGGGATACTTAAAGAGCGAAGGACTGAACATTTCCTCAGGCCCCCAGGGCCTGTCCCTCAAGAAAACGAAAACACAACACCATGGCTGGCGATCCCATTTACGAGCGCTTCACCGATCGGGCCCGGAAGGTCCTCCAACTGGCCAATCAGGAGGCCCAACGGCTTAACCACGAATATGTGGGCACGGAGCACATCCTGTTGGGTCTGATCAAAGAAGGCACGGGTGTGGCGGCCAATGTGCTCAAGAACCTGGATGTGGACCTGCGCAAAATCCGCCTGGAGGTGGAAAAGCTGGTCCAAAGCGGTTCGGACATGGTCACCATGGGCAAACTGCCCCACACCCCTCGGGCCAAAAAGGTCATTGAATACGCCATGGAGGAGGCCCGAAACCTTAACCACAACTATGTGGGCACGGAACACATCCTGCTGGGGCTGCTGCGCGAACAAGAAGGTGTGGCCGCCCAGGTGCTGATGAATCTGGGTCTGCGCCTGGAAGATGTGCGTGAGGAAGTGCTCAACCTGTTGGGCCACGGCATGGAAGAAGCCGCCGAACGCGGTTCTTCGGCCAGCTCCAACCCTGGGGAAAGCAAAAGCGCCAAAAGCAAAACCCCGGCCCTGGACAGCTTCGGCCGCGATCTGACCGAGCTGGCCCGACAAGGCAAATTGGATCCGGTCATCGGACGCGAACGCGAAATCGAACGCTTGATCCAAATCCTGTGCCGACGACTGAAAAACAATCCCGTCCTGTTGGGCGAAGCCGGAGTGGGTAAGACGGCCATCGTGGAAGGATTTGCCCAACGGGTGGTCAACGGCGATGTGCCGGAACTGCTGGCCGATCGCAGGATCGTGGTCCTGGACCTGGCCATGATGGTGGCTGGCACCAAGTATCGCGGCCAGTTTGAAGAACGCATCAAGGCCGTGATGAACGAAGTGCGCCGGGCCAAAAATGTCATCCTGTTCATTGACGAACTGCACACCCTGGTCGGAGCCGGAGGAGCCGAAGGGGCTATTGATGCTTCCAATGTGCTCAAGCCGGCTTTGGCTCGTGGAGAAATCCAGTGCATCGGCGCCACCACCCTGGACGAGTACCGCAAGTACATTGAAAAGGATGCCGCCTTGGCTCGTCGGTTCCAGGAAATCATCGTCGAACCGCCTACCAAGGCCGAGACAATTGAAATCCTCAAGGGTCTTCGGGACCGCTACGAACAGCACCATCGGGTCCAGATCACCGATGATGCCATTCGTGCGGCGGTGGAGTTGTCGGATCGCTACATCACCGGACGCTGCTTGCCCGACAAGGCCATTGATGTGATTGACGAAGCTGGGGCCCGAGTGCGGCTGCGCAGCATGACCAAACCCCCTGATCTGAAAGAGCTGGACGAAGAAATCGAACGGCTCAACAAGGAAAAAGAAGAAGCGGTGGCCAATCAGGACTTTGAAAAAGCTGCTCGTCTGCGCGATCAGGCCAACAAGCTCAACAAGAAAAAACAGGCCATCCTGCGCCAGTGGCGAGAAAAGAGCCGCCAAAGCGACGGCGTGGTGGACGAAGAAGTGGTGGCCGAAGTGGTTTCGCGCATGACCGGCATCCCCTTGAGCCGCATGACCACCGAAGACACCCTGCGGCTCATGGAAATGGAAAAAGAGCTGCACAAGCGTGTGGTCAGCCAGGACGAGGCTATTCGTGCAGTGGCCAAAGCGGTGCGCCGCAGCCGAAGCGGCTTGAAAGACCCCAAACGCCCCATCGGGGTGTTCATCTTCGCTGGACCCACCGGAGTGGGAAAAACCCTGCTGGCCAAAGCTCTGGCGGAGTTCATGTTCGGGGACGAAGACGCCCTGATCCAGATCGACATGAGCGAATACATGGAAAAACACAATGTAAGCCGCTTGATCGGGGCTCCGCCGGGCTATGTGGGGTACGAAGAAGGCGGACAACTGACCGAAAAAATCCGCCGACGGCCCTACGCCGTGGTGCTGCTGGATGAAATTGAAAAAGCCCACCCCGATGTGTTCAACATGCTCCTGCAAGTGATGGAAGAAGGTCGCTTGACTGATTCCTTCGGGCGCAATGTGGACTTCCGCAACACGATCATCATCATGACCACCAACGCGGGAGCTAGCGCCATCAAGAACGAAGCCCAGTTCGGCTTTGCCAAAGCTGATGCAGACTCCTCCTACGAGGCGATGAAGCAACGGGTAAAAGACGAAATTGAAAAAGTCTTCCGACCGGAGTTCCTCAACCGGTTGGACGACCTGATCGTCTTCCGCCACCTGACGCCTGAGGACTTGAAGCAAATTGTGGAGATTGAACTGTCCAAGGTGCGGGAGCGTCTGGCCGAACGAGGGCTCAAACTGGTGCTGACCGATGCGGCCAAGGAGTACATCAT
Source organism: Planctomycetota bacterium (assembly GCA_024279285.1). Taxonomy (GTDB): domain Bacteria; phylum Planctomycetota; class Planctomycetia; order Pirellulales; family S012-138; genus S012-138. The sequence continues at coordinate 823 of JAJRRR010000205.1, read as the reverse complement.
CAAGAAAGGCACCGACACGGACTTTGGTGCCCGACCCTTGCGCCGCGCCATTGAACAGCGCATCGAAGACCCGTTGGCCGAAGAACTGCTTCGCGGCACCTTTGAAGGTTGCGACGGTATCTTGGTGGATGTGGAAGAAGTGGAGGGGCGCAAGCGCATCCGATTCAAACCGCTACGCGAGGAAGAAGAACCTCCGGCCCTGGCCGCCAGCACGGAAGGGTCCTCGGATCAGCCCGGGTCCTCCGATTCCGGTGGCCCCTCCCAGTAGAGCTTCTGCATCGCCCAGTGGAGCAGCAATGTTTGCCCTGGCTGGGAAGTTCCCCGGCCAGGTTTTTTGTTTTGCCAGTGCGGCGACTTCCGGGCCAGTAGCAAGCTGACCCGGAAAGCCCCAGGGTTTCCCATCCGGCATAACCTTCAAATTTTTACTCCATTCGTGCCGGTTGGGGAGCTTCTGCACCTAAGAGGCGAATTGCCGAAAAAGCCGAAAGCACTCGTCCGATGCATCCCAACAGCGGTGCAGGCGAACGCGCTTGTAGGGAAAGAAACGGCGGTGGAGAAAAAGCCTAGCGGAAGGATAGCTGCCAGATGTCCAGACTGTGGCCAGTGACGGTCCTTGCCGTGGTGGCATGGACGGTGGTGTGGGAGCCTGGGGATGCGGAGCCGTGGCCTCCACGGGGCACACGCCCCCTGGGCCCACCGGCAAGCTCCGACTCCTCAGCCCAGGGCCCCAAGTCCCCCGGTCCGGTTTTTCCGCAAGCTCCGCTTCGCCGAAGCGCTGAGGGAGCCGCGAGGGCTTGGCCACCTTTGCCTCGGGCTGCCCAAT
>JAJRRR010000204.1 GCA_024279285.1 Planctomycetota bacterium | reverse complement strand
GCAGCCCGTTGAAGAAGTTCTCCTCAAGCCGGAACTTGCTCCAGGAATTGTCGTAAATCCCCAAAAAAAGTGCCTTGGCAGGAGCCTCGCCCTCCCAGGCTTGCGTTTTTCAACGGGCTGTTAGGCTCAGAGGATTGTGTTTGGGTTTGCGGCACAGGCTCCTTAATTGGACACCCATGCACACTTGGCTCAAGCTTCCGGGCCATCTACATCCTGGAAAACATCAAAGGCACTTCACAGAAACAGGTCCACGATTCTCTTACAAATACTCTATTCACGGCGAACCTGAACCCCCCCTGCTTTAACCGAAATGCGACCAACAAGAATAAGCCGTCAAGGTACTTTCAATGGTGGTTTTACGCGCAAGAGGAAGGGCTCTCCATCGGGAGAATAAAGCTTAAAATAATATAAAGCGTCAGGTGATCTCGGTCTCCAATTTCTTTTCCGAATGTCATGTATTTCTTCTCAGGAATATAATATGCTTGTCCAGATATTCTGCCCTTTCGTCTCAGATCACCAAAGCGATCTTCTTTTTGTTTTCAGGATCTCTTAGTTCTGCGCGGAAACTGTCTCGACCAATAGCCCACTTCAAAGGCGGCGAAGGGGTTTCAGTGCTCACATAAACTGGTGAAACTTTTCTCACCCACTTCCTAAAAACTCAAATGATAAGTGCTGCAAGCTGTGCTTCTTGGAAAAGTGTGTTGTGGATTTTGATAAGGTCTTTGGCATAAGTTGAGCAAAGTAAGAAACCTTATGGGCATGGAATCAAGCGAAAATCAAGCAGCGTTCACACACAATTATTGCCAAGAGCAGATGTTCCCATCTAGCCGGCTTGCCAGCGAGTGCAGGATTCTTGTGCTTCCCTAGCCCAAGCCTCAGCATATATAGTTGTGATTTTCATCTTGATTTTTGGAAGCATTGTGATCAGGGGTTTAGTCAAATTTAACTGCATCCGAACAAGCGGCGAAGGAGCATGGGCTGTCTTTTCTTCACGGGAAATTATAAAATTCCACTTGTGGAGCTTGCATGCAAAATGCCGCTGGGTGCCATGTTGATCCGTGTGGTACGCGAAGGCTTCTGGCATTTTGGATGTCCCGCTGGTGGGGTTTTCTCGTGATTTAAGCAAAGGAGAGTGATTGGCGGCGATGAGCAGTTCGGGCTCTCTCGTTGCTGGCGGCTTTGATTTGCGTACTTGTCTTTTGCGTCAGTCATCCTCCAACGCCTCTGGGGGGCGATTGGCTCGTTGGGGGGCTTCCAGGTAAGCCTGCAACAGGGCACAAGCAGCCAGCATGTCTAGGCGTTCTCGGGCTTTTTTGGTGCCAAGGCCAGCTTGGCGGAGCAGCTCCTGGGCCTCCACGGTGGTGAAGCGTTCGTCGTAAAAGACCACTTCCACGCCGGTGATTTGAGCCAGCCAGTGGCCGAACCGTCGGGCTTCTTGAGACTTTTGACTTTCCCGTCCGTCCAGATGCACAGGCAGCCCCACCACAAACCGCACCGGCTGGTGCTCCCGAACCAGTTGGCCGAACCACTGGGCGTCGGCTTCGGGGCTGCGTCGGCGATAAACGCCCAAGGGAAAGGCCATACTTTGGCCGCGATCGGTCCGGGCCAGCCCGATCCGAACCGACCCATAGTCCACCCCGATCACCACCCCCGGCTCCGATGGCGACCGGGCCGAGGGGTCCGAACTCTCAGCGGCACTCATCTTTCAGCAAGCCTCGGCGAGCTGGTGGAAGCCTTTTGCAGACAAGGCCCCAAAACTTCATCCAAGTGGCTTTCCTTTTGAGATGATTCGGCAACAATGAATGACTGAAAACGCCTTGGTTTCTATCGTATCGGGGAAAGGGACTTTTCAGCAAACGCTCAATCCTCCAGGGCCTATGGCCGAAAAGCCCACTGCTTCGGCAGCTCTGCTGCGTCCTCGCCAACGCTTAGGAAAGTATCGCATTGAAAAGCGTTTGGCCGAAGGGGGGTTTGCCGTGGTTTATCAGGCTTACGACACGATTGAAGGAATTCGCGTGGCGCTGAAGGTGCCCCATCCCCATCTGGTCAACGCCGAAGTGCTGGAGAGCTTTCGCCGCGAGGTGCGTTTGGCTGCACGGCTGGACCATCCGGCCATTCTTCCGCTGAAAAACGCCGAAATGGTAGATGGCCACTTTGTAATTGTCTCGGCCTTGGGGGAGGAAACTTTGGCCCAGCGGCTCACTCGGCGACTGAGCCTGGCCACCGCCTTGGACTACGGCCATCAGTTGCTTCAGGCGGTAGCTTGTGCCCATCGGCATCGCATCATCCACTGCGACATCAAGCCGGAGAATGTCATTCTGTTTCCCCATCACCGGCTGCGGCTGACCGACTTTGGCATTGCCAAGGTGGCGATGCGGACGGTTCGGGCCTCAGGCACCGGCACCGTAGGCTACTTGGCACCGGATCAGGCGTTGGGGCGGCCCAGCTTCCGCTCGGATGTGTTTAGCTTGGGGTTGGTGTTGTATCGGATGCTCAGTGGGCACTTGCCGGAGTGGCCTTTTGAGTGGCCCCCGCCGGGCATTGAACGGCTGCGGCGTCGGGTCCATCCGGAGCTGATTGCCTTGATTCGCAAGGCGCTGGAGCTGAAACCTCAGAAGCGGTTCCGCGATGCCCAGCAGATGTTGGCCGCTTATGAGCGGATTTTGCCGCATGCGTTGCGTTGGGCCCGACGACGCCGTCGCTCTTCGGCCCCGGCAGAAGATTGGCGTCTGGTGCGATTTCGCCAGTTTCGCAGGCAGTTTGGAGCCGTGCTGGAGACGCGCCACGAGTGCAGCAGATGTGGTGGACCGGTATCGGAACCGATGTTTTGGTGTCCGTGGTGTGGTCGGGCCCGAGCTGTGCATCACTCCTCCACCCAGTTCCCGGCCCAATGCCGCCGTTGCGGCCGAGGCATGAAACTGGATTGGACTTACTGCCCTTGGTGCTATGGGCCGGGCTATGAGCCGTCCACTTCGCGTCAATACACCGATGTGCGCTACCAGGGCCGCTGTGCCAACCCTCAATGCCCTCGGCGTGAGTTGATGCCGTTTATGAGGTACTGTCCTTGGTGCCGCCGCAAGGTGCGTCGACGATGGCAGATCCCGGGCAACTCGGCCCGATGTCACCACTGCGGCTGGGGGGTGCTGCGGCAGTTTTGGGCTTTTTGCCCCTGGTGCGGAAAGCCTCAGGGAGTCCACTAAAAGAGCGGCTCCCGGTGGAAGCGCACGCCTCAGGCGGGCGTTTCCATCCCCTGGGGGCGTGGGTGAGCTGGTAGCTTTGGCTGCGGGAGCGGAGCAAGTGAGCTCGCCTCCGCTTGCACCTGCGCCTAAGCAAGGAGCAGCGTTTTGCTCCGTTTGCCGCAAGTCGCACGCCGCAAGGGGCCGACCGACTCATGCCGGAACAGGAAAGACCTGCCTGAGGCACATGCCCAAAGGTGCTCGCCTTTGCCCTTTATCGGCGGCTGGCTCGGCTGGGGCGGCGGTGACGCTGGGGAGGATGATGCTGTGTGGCAGCGCGGCGAGAGATGTCGTCCTCGGGCCGTTGGCCGGCTGCGGCCAGTTCCTGAAAAGCCTGTCGCCGAGAAAGCTTGACCCGATTCTGCTCATCTATGGCGATGACCTTCACCAGCACCTGATCGCCAATCTGGCACAGCTCGTTGATGTTGCGGATGTAGTCGTCGGCCAGCTCACTGATATGGATCAAGCCGTCTTTGCCCGGCAACACCTCCACAAAGCAGCCAAAATCCTTCACGCTGGTGATGGTGCCTTGGTAGATTTTGCCCAACTCCACGGTGGCGGTGAAGCGTTTGACTTGTTCCAGGGCTTCTCGGGCCGCCTCGCTGTCCTGGCTGGAGATGAACACCGTGCCGTCGTCTTCCACATCCACGGTGGCGCCGGTTTCCTCCTGGATTTGGCGGATGGTGCGCCCACCTGGACCGATGAGCAGCCCGATTTTGTCCGGGTCAATTTTGGTTTGCAAAATCTTGGGAGCAAACACGGAGATGTCTTCTTCGGGCCGAGGGATGGTGGCCAGCATTTTACGCAAAATTTGGATGCGAGCTTCTCGGGCTCGTTGGAGGGTTTGTTCAATGATCTGGCGGGAAATACCGCGGATTTTCAAATCCAGTTGGATTCCAGTGACCCCGTTGGGCGTACCGGCCACTTTGAAGTCCATGTCTCCAAAGTGGTCTTCGTCGCCGATGATGTCGGTCAACAGGACCCATTGGTCTTCGCTCTCTTTGACCAGCCCGATGGAAATTCCGGCCACGGGAGCCGAGATGGGGACCCCGGCGGCCATCAGCCCCAGCGTGGCTCCACACACGGTAGCCATAGAGCTGGAACCGTTGGACTCCAAAATGTCGCTGATGACCCGAATGGTGTAAGGGAACTCCTCCTCCAGATCGGGCAGCACCGGGGCGACGGATCGCTCGGCCAGCGCACCGTGTCCGATTTCGCGTCGTCCGGGTCCTCGGATGGGTCGCACTTCCCCGACCGAGAAGGGCGGAAAATTGTAGTCCAGCATGAACTTTTTGTCGTATTCTTCAAAGATGCCGTCCACCCGCTGCACATCCCGAACCGTGCCTAGGGTCACCGTGATCAGAGCTTGGGTTTCGCCTCGCTCAAACAAGGCCGAGCCGTGCACTCGGGGCAGGAAGTTCACCTCACAGCGGATTGGGCGCAGCTCGTCCACACGGCGGCCATCGGGTCGGCTACCCTCCAGGATCAAATCTCTCACCACCCGACGCTCCAGCTCGTGCCAAGCGTCCTGGAAGCGGACCGGATCAATGGCGTCGGCGGCTTCCGGATCGGGGATGAACTGGGCCAGAGCTTTTTCCTGCACTTGTTGGACGGCTTCGGCTCGGGCTTGCTTGCCGGGGGTTTGCTTGGCGGCTTTGAGTTCTTCGTAGAAGGCTTCCTTGAGCCGATCGTAAAGGTCATCCGGCTCCGGCTGCGGAAACTCCGGTTTTTCCACGCCTGCTTTGCGTACCAGTTCCTCTTGCAAGTCGCAGAGGATCTGGATCAGTTTATGGGCTTCTTCAATGGCTTCCACCATGCGGTCTTCGGGCAACTGGCGGGCAAAGCCCTCTATCATCAGCACCGCGTCGCGTGTGCCGGAGACGATCAGGTCCAGGTCACTTCGTTCCAAGTCCGAGTGGGTGGGGAAGGGGACCCACTGGTCCTCAATCAGTCCCAACCGCACGGAGGCCACCGGACCTTCAAACGGAATGGGGGCCAGGCACAACGAGGCTGAAGCTCCGTTCATGGCCAGCACATCCGAATCGTTTTCCCGATCGCTGGCCAGGACGATGGCCAGCACTTGCACTTCGTCCCGATACCACTTGGGAAACATAGGTCGGATGGGCCGGTCCATGAGCCGGGAGGTGAGAGTTTCTTTTTGGGTGGGGCGGCCTTCGCGTTTGATGAACCCTCCGGGGAACTTTCCGGCAGCGGCCGTGCGTTCGCGGTAATCGCAGGTCAGAGGGAAGAAATCCATCCCGGGCCGCGGCGGACCACTGGTGGCCGCACACAACACCACCGTATCGCCGTACTGAACCAGACAACTGCCACCGGCTTGTTTGGCCAGCTCGCCGGTTTCCATGGAGAAGACGCTGGCCCCGATTTTGCGCTCAACTCGTACTTTCAAGGCTGTACCTACCTTCCTTCAGCGGAGACTTCAGCCGGAGGAAGGCAAGAGGGGAAGAAGACCACCGGGCCAGGTTCACCGGCGGCTTATTTGCGCAGCCCCAATCGCTGGAGAATCTCCACATAGCGGTCCGGATCGGTCCGCTTCAGATAGTCCAGCAGTCGACGCCGACGACTCACCAACCCGAACAAACCCCGACGACTGTGAAAGTCTTTTTTGTGCACTTGGAAGTGGCGGGTCAGCTCGTTGATCCGGTAGGTGAGGATGGCAATTTGCACCTCGGGCGATCCTGTGTCCTGCGGATCACGCTGAAACTGCTTGATCAACTCTTGCTTTTTCTCTTTGGTGATCATCGCGCCGCGGTGTTTCCTGGCTGCAAGTGGCCGCAAATACTCCTACTGAAGTCTCCTGGGAAAAACCAAACACATCTCCTTTTTCCACCTCTTTACCTTCTTTCTATGCCAGTGTAGCAATCCCCCCGGGGTTTGACCAGAGGGGTTGTTTGGGCTTTCCGGGGAGGAAGGGGCCCAAGGAACTAGTCGGTGCCGTGGTGTTCAATCTGGGGCCAGTAGGCTTCAAAGCCCAGTTTGATGTAGTCGGGACTGTTGTCCAGGTCGTGGCACTGGAGGCAGGTGCGCTGTTTGGCTTCTTCCAGCGTGACCCGCATGCTGGCCCGGGCGGCTTGGACTTCCAAGGCCGAAGCGTCCACTTCGCCCATCTCTATGGCCACATGGCGAGAGCCTGGACCGTGGCAGTTTTCGCAACCGTTGGCTCTTAGGTGGGGGGTTTTGTCCAGGGAGTCGTAGCCGGAGTGATAAGGCACATAGCGTTGGGGTTCCCAACCGGTGGCGTGGCAACTGATGCACTCTGGGTCAAAGTGTCGCGGGGGATTGAGCTGCTCCAGAGTTCGGGTGGCATGGGCATGGGGAGTGTTTTTCCAGATTTGATAGGCTTTGGTATGACACTCGCCACATACTTGGCTTCCGACGAATTGGGTTCCTTTGGGATGGGGCAAAGCGCGCAGTCCCAACCCTTCCCATCCCAGCTCCTTAAGCTGCTCCTGATAGGCCGCCATGCGTTGATCAATTTCGGGAGCGTTGGGGAATCGGGCATCCACGGGCACGCGTTGGTATTTCCATTGTTGTGCCTCAGGGCCATAGACCCCAACGGCCACCACATACATTCCCTTGTGGCCCACGCGAATCAACCAACTGCGACCTTGATTGAGTTTTTGTGGCTGGGCGGGAGGTTCGTCCAGGCGGTCCGCAGCGACGACAAAGTGGAACTGCGGAAACACCCGAGCCAGTTCCCTCGCTTCTTGAACCGATGCGTAGCACAACAAGAGGAGCAGTTGACACTGTTTTTGTTTCAATTGACGCAGGGCTTGCTCCACGGCCGAGTGCATGGGAGCCAGGCGGATCTGGTCGTTTTGGATTTGTTTTTCCAGTTTGGGGCTGAGCACGGCCACTGCACCGATTCGGATTCCCCCCTGCTCCACCACGCGTACAGACGGAGCCGGAAAGTCCAACAAAGTAAGATTGGCGCACACTAGAGGAGTGGACTCATCTACCAACTCGGTGAGGATTTCTTCCGGGGGGAGCTTCAGGTCTTGGGGGCCCAAGCCCACCGCCCCGTAGCCCATCAAACGCAATGCGTCCAGCGTGTAGTGGAATTTGATCTGCGCTTGCCGGCCCTGACGACGCACTTGTCCTCCCAGGTCAAAGGCCACGGGGTTCCATCCTTGTTTTTTCAGTTGCTTGACGAAGGTGAAGCGACGAGCCAAACCCCCTTTCATGTTTTCCAGCCCCGCACAACCACACGGTTCTATGTAACCCCACTGCTGGCCTGAGAAGATCAACACCAGCCGAGGCTTGGGCCAGTTTTGAAAGATGGGCCCATTGGCCTGGACAGGGTCCACGGGATTCTTTTTTCCGCGTTTGGGCTTGGGGGGCGCGTGGGAAGTGGAGTCAGAAGCATCTTCGTGCTTGGCCGAGGGCGGGTCTTGACGGCGCCCGTAACGCGGCTGGGGGACCTGGGCCGCCAAGGGAGAAGACTGTGCCACAGGGGCCACGGTGGCACCCTGGGGTGGTTGGGTGGGATGAGGAGGAGGTTGTTGAGGGCCTTCGGGGACCAGTTGGACCGAGGAGGCATCTTTAATCGCCGATGGGTCGCTGCTAGAAGACTTTGCCAGCTCCGGGGCAGGAGATCCGCTTGACGAAGCACCTGAATGGGGAGCCGGGGAAGTGCGGACCGGTTGAGCCGAAGGTTGGCACCCATAAGCCAGCACCAAGATCACCCCCACCCCCACTCCTGCAACCAAAGCCGAAGGCCAACCGCGCGTTTGGGGATCCATCCCGAGCTATTCCTTCTGCTAGCACCGCTTGCGGACCTAACTCCCCGTTAGGGGGAAACGATGGCAAATCTCAGTCGGAGGACCAGCTCCGGCTGTAGGGGGTCGGTCGTTTTTATAACAATTCGGCCTTCTGGGCTAGAGGAACCTCCCACATATTGGCCCAACGGTTGCCCCGGCGGAATCTTCACCTTCAGGGGCCACCGCCAAGAGTCTTTGTTGGGGATTTTTTCGGGTCCCAAGAGCTCTACTTGCAAGAACTTAGGGCTTACCTGAGTTACCTTCAAGGTAGCGGGTTGTTGGCTGCGTTGGATGACATGCAACAGGAACTGTCTTCCCTGACTCCGCACCACGCGGCCCAGCAAAAACACCTCTTGGTCCTCCTGCCACCCTGGGCCCGCAGCCGTGAAGGGTCCCCGGACCCTCGCATCTATCGTTACCACCACAGGTTTCGGCTCTCCTTGGAGGAAGACGAGCAATTTCTGGGTGTATCGTCCTGGGGGAAGTCCGGGCAGCAGCTCCACTTCCAGCTTGACAAAAGTTTTGGCTTCTTGGGGCGAGCGGGGCTTCTCCGGCGCGGTGGTCTTTCCACCGGGGAGCACTCGGGCCCGAAAGTATCGGGCTGTCTCTTGCGGACGAAACTCCATCCGCTCCACTTCCATGCGCGTCAGATGAAAAGCCCGTATTTCAACTTCCGCTTTGGCCCCCTGACCTCTGTCCACCCGAAAGTCCAAATAAGGCGGCTGGCCTTGGGCCGGAGGAACCACAAATCCCCGAACTCGCAGAGGAATCAAGCGATTTTGAGGATCGTTGGTCACCACTTGCACCAGTAGATTCACCGGGGTCATGGCCATGGGGGTCCATTGGACCGTGATGGTATCTTCTTCCCCAGGTTGCAAAGGACGCTTTTTGCCCAAGTAGACAGTTCCTCGTCCTTCGCGCAGGATCACTTGCACATCCAAAGGAGCGTTGCCTTCGTTGCGGATGCGGAACTCGTGACGGCTGGGAGCTGTGGGAAGCACCCGGCCCATGTCATACTCCCGATGGTCAATCACCGCACGCGGCACCTCTTGGGAAGAAGGCTTGACCTGAGCCGCGGCAAAGAGGGCTTGCTGGACCGAATCAGGCTGATCCCAGGGACTCCATCGCCACAATGCACCCAACACTCCCACCGTGGTTCCCAAGAGCACTCCACCTAGCAGGCAAAAGACCAAGCTTCTCATGGCTTTTGGGCAGTTTTGGGGACTGGAAGTTCTCCACCGCTGGCTCTGCCCCTTTGAATCCTATTGAACCATGCTCCTGCTGCCGAGGTCAACGAACCCCCTCTTGGTCCTTTTGACCCTCTGAAGTGCGGCTTGCAAGAGTTGGTGCAAAATCCGGATCACTCCAGTGTCTGGTAAGAGCTGGCCAGGAAAGAGCGGCTTTCGGCCAGCATGTCGTTGACCAGCTCCTGGATGGCGCTGGCCCGATCTATCAGTTCCGGCAGAAAGTCCCCGTGGCCTTTCTCGGAGCTTTCCTTCAGTTGTGTAGCCTGACGGATAATGGCCTCGGCAGCCTGACGAACATTGCTCCGAGCGTTGGTCATGCGTTGGTGAAGGAGCTGATCTTCCTGGCGATGAGCTTCGGGGGAGTTGGCCGAAAACCAGTTGACATACCATCGCAGGAAAGAGCCTCGGGAAATGATGCCCGTGGGAAAACCGTTTTTGACCACCACCACACGCCGAATGCTGACCCGGCACAGGAAGGTGTAGATTTTTTTGGCCGGAGTGTCTTCTTCATAGCAGACGACCTGGGTACGCATGAACTCCCGAACAGGTCGTTTCCACACTTCCGGCTGCGTGAGGGCGGCCAGGATGTCTTTTTCCGAAAGGATTCCAACCAGTTTGCCTTCGTCATCGGTTACTGGAGCGGAATTAATACGATAGCGGAGAAAAAGATCCGCGGCTTGCCAGACCAGGTCCGTTTGCTTGAGCATGCCCACCAGCGGCGACATCACTTGGGCAGCAGTGACGCCTTCCAGCGGGTCTTTTTCGCCTTGGTGGGGGATGGCCAGTTCGTCTTCGTTGAGCTGGGAGAATCGGACGACCCGATCTCGGCCCAACTGCTTGGCCACCAGCAAGGCTTGGTCGGCTAGGTCGATCAAGGCGGCGTGAGAGGAGAGATCGGCCATCAGGCCAGCCACGCCAAAACTGGCCGAAATCCGCAGTTCTTTGTCTCGTCCCACTTCAAAGCGGAGCTGTTTGATGGCTTCCCGGGTCCATTGGGCCCAAAAGACGGCATCGTCTTCGCAAGTTTCGGGCAGCAGGACGCAGAACTCCTCGCCTCCGTAGCGGCCAACCAGGTCGCTACGCCGGCAGCGCTTCAGCAACAATTGGCCCACGGCTGCCAACACCTGATCGCCCACCGGATGCCCGTAGGTGTCGTTGATTTTCTTGAAAAAGTCTATGTCCACCATGACGCAGGCCAATTCCAAGCGATGGCGTTTGGCCCGAGCTAGCTCCCGTTCGGCTTGGCGTTCAAAGGCGCGTCGGGTCATGGTTCCAGTGAGCGGATCCGTTTGGATCAGCTCTTGCAGTTGGCGTTCCATGGCCAGCACGCGGGCTCCGGCCCGAAGCCGCGCCACCAATTCCGCCGGGCGAATCGGCTTGATCAGAAAGTCATCGGCACCGGATTCCAAGCCCTGAATGATGTCCTGCCCTTGGGATTTGCCGGTCAAAAACAAAATGTAAACATAATGCGGCAAGTCGCGGTGCCGGATTTCCTGGCACAGGGCCGGTCCGTCCATCTCCGGCATCATCCAGTCGGTGATCACATAGTCAGGACAATCGCGGTCCATCAAATCCAGCGCCGTGGAGGGACGGTCGGCCACAGAGACTTCAAACCCTGCTTTGGAAAGGACGCCCTGGACGAGTTGCAAAATGGCCGGATCGTCGTCCACGACCAGCACCCGATTGGGCATGTTCTTGAGCTTGGGAATGTTGCTGTGTGCGTGTGTGGTCATTTTGGATCCTCAAGTACCCAGCCCTGACGCAGTTCCTTCGGGAAAAATCCGCCGTTTGGTTGCCCCACCCTAAGAGCTGCCCCGGAGTCCATCCCTTCTTTAACTCAGGTGGTCTGGTTCTCCACTGATAACCTAGCTCACAATTGACAGCCACTTGGGCGCCAGCGCCGCAACTCTTCCCTGGAGATGCAACTCCGCGACTCAAGGAGGTGGAGTTGTAAGGGTTTTATCACTTGGAACACTTTTGCTGCTGCAAACGGCTGCCTTGCTTGGGAGGATTTGCTGCAACAAGGTTTCGTCTCAAGCCGTGCCCCATCAAAGAGGTTCTCCCCTGTTTTCTTGGGAGAGGAGTGGGCTTGGTACTTCACGGAAGCGGCTCTGCGGACACCGTGGAGAGAACAGCCTGGAAAATGAATGCGTGCCCTACTTAGGTGGAGGACCGAGTTTCACCGGCACCTCCACCTCCTGCCCGTTGCGCCACAGGCGCAGGGTGACACTCTGGCCCACCTGTTTGCTCTCCAGCACATCCAGCAGATCGTCGCGATTGCGTACCCGATGGCCGTCAATACCGATGATGATGTCTCCCAGGTGAATTCTTCCCAGTTCGTCCACGAGGGTGGGTCGGATTCCTGCCTTTTGAGCTCCGCTGCCAGGAAGCACCCGAACTACCAGCAGACCTTCCACCCCGGCAAGGCGTCGGGCGGCGGATTCGTGGTATTCAATGCCCAAGGTGGGCCGCTGCACGCGACCGTAGCGGATCAACTGGGGCACCACCCGATTGACCGTGTCCACCGGCACGGCAAACCCCACGCCGGCATAAGCTCCCGAGGGACTATAAATAGCCGTGTTGACCCCGATGAGCCGCCCGGCACTGTCCAGCAAAGGACCGCCGCTGTTGCCGGGATTGATGGCCGCGTCGGTCTGGATCACCTCTTTGATCGTCCGGCCCGATACAGAACGAATCTGCCGGTTCAAACCGCTGATGACCCCCGTGGTGAGCGTATGATCCAGGCCAAAGGGATTGCCGATGGCAAAGACCTTCTGACCGACTTTCAAGTCAAAGGAGGTGCCCACGGGAATAGGCTGGAGCCGTTCGGGAGGGGCATCAATTTTGAGCACGGCCAGATCGTAGTCGGGAGCCACGCCCACCAGCCGGGCTTCCCAAGTGCTCCCGTCGGCCAAGGTGACTCGGGCGGCGGTGGCGTCCTGGATGACATGAAAGTTGGTCACGATGTAGCCTTTGGTGTCCCAAATGAACCCGCTCCCCGTGCCCTTGGGAATCTCCAACACATTGAGCGTAAACAGGTCCCTTTGGTGCACCAAGGTGGTGATATAAACCACCGAGGGGGCAGCTTGTTCAAACAGGGCGATGGTGGCTTTTTCGTCTTCGTGCAGATCGGCCCGAGGAGTCACCTCCCGAGGTTGAGCCTGAGGATCCCGAAGCGGTCCCCGAAACCACCCCCAGTGCTCAATTACCACCAGCCCCACCAAGGCCAGCACCAACACCAGCAACAGCCCGTTGACCGGGTTGCGCTGGGGAACTACCGGACGGTACATTCCTTGATCGCTCATGATCGGACCGTGTCGCCGCAAACTCCAAAGGGGTAAAGCCCGTCAAAAGCCCAATTACCACACCCCGCCCAGTCCGCTCTCAGACCAACCGGGGCAAAACCATCTCTCCTAACGGATTACCAGGTGAAGCACCTGGCGTCCGTTTTCCCAGTGCCAGTTGTTCCATTTTTTGGCGCCGGCGGATTCCCAAGGCAAGTGGGCATACACGGTGCCCACGGGCACCTGAAGCTGGGAGCGACCTGGCGGTACTAGCCATCGGGTCCCGTTGATGAAAAACGGCTGATAGGCTCCGGTCTGG
>JAJRRR010000203.1 GCA_024279285.1 Planctomycetota bacterium | reverse complement strand
TGCCCAAGTTCATTCTGATTGACCCCTCGGTGCAGGGTTATCAGGGCCACTTTTATGAGTATGCCCAACGGGTGCTGGAAGCGGCTGCCCAGGAGGGGTACGAGCCGCACTTGGCTGCCCACCGGAAGTTTCGCCTGCCACGGGAATTCCCCTTCCCGGTTCATCGGCTCTATCGGCGCAGTTTCTGGCCGGCTGCCCGAGAGCGCCGCTGGGTGCTGCTGGCCAAGCAATTGCTCCAGACTCTGCTCTCCTTGCTGGGATGCGTGGTACTGCGGATTTATCTGTCCCCGTTGGGACTGGCCTGGGAAGCTGCCCGATACTTGCGACGCCGACCAGCCCAAGCGCTTCAGCGAGTCCCTTATCCGTGGTGGCTGCTGGGCCTGAGCGTGCTGCTGGCCCCGGTGGTCTTTCTCACCTGGTTGGTAAGCAAAGTGGCCCGATTGGCACTACGAATGCTCCGGCCGATTGTGGTCAAGGTGGTGGGAGTTTTTCGGCTCTTTTACAGGAGGAGGCGAGAGATTCTGGTGGGCCTTTGGGCGGATGCCAAAGTGCGCGACCTGGCCCGAGGAACCCAAAAACTCCTCCATCGGGTGAAACTGGAACCGGGAGATGTGGTGTTTTTGTCGTTGGTTTCCCAGGCGGAGTTGCAAGGACTGATCTGGTTGTTCCGGCGGTGTCCACAGGCCAAGGTGGCCACTTGGCACTTGATGTTTCGCCACCAGATTTACGATCCGGACCAATGGCACGCCCCGGGCGAAAGCCACCGGTTGTTGCGCAGTGCCTTGTTTGAACTGGTGCAAGAGTTGGCTCCTGGCCGGGTGTTTTGCCACACGGACACCGAAGACCTGGCCCAACAGCACGAGAGCTTGGGCGTGGCCCAGTTCCATCCCTTGCCCATTCCCGTGCCCCGTTCCTATCACACTCGGCGTCGGCTTCGGGCCCAGGAACCCTATTGCATCACCTACCTTGGCGACGCCCGAACCCAAAAGGGCTATCACCTTCTGCCCCGACTGGTGGAAGACTTGTGGCCGCAGGTGGAGCGAGGTCGGGTGCGGTTCGTGTTTCAGTCCAACTTCAACATTCCCCAAGGCACGGCAGAGACCGATGTGGCCCGATGGTTCCTCCGCGCCTGGGAAAACCAAGGGGTGGAGCTGCTGGATGCCCCCTTAAACAGCCAGGAATATGAACAACTGTTGCACAAGTCAGACTTGGTACTGATTCCCTACGAGCCGCGGGCATACTACGCGGGGAGCTCAGGGATTTTTGCCGAAGCGCTGGCGGCGGCGGTGCCGGTGGTTTGTCCGGCTCCCACCTGGATGGCTCGGCAATTAGCCCCCCTGCAACAAGCCCACCTGGGAACTCTCTGGCCCAAGTTGGAACAGCTCCTCGGTCAAGATGCTCGCCAGTGGAAATGGTCTTCTGCGGAAGCGGTGGCTGCTGATGGAGCATTGACCGTAGCTGTGGGCCAGGTGCGATACGCTTTGCTTTCGCGGGTGGAGCAGAGTACTCACTTGGGCATCGTGGTGCAGGAGTTGGAACCCCAGCGCCCCGATCCGGTCATCGTGAGCGTGGAACAACTGGACCAGTTCGGCTGCCCGATCGGGAAGCGTTGCTACGCGCTGCATGCTCAATCGGGAGTGCAGCGTGCGTTGATTCCCCTGCACCCTCGGACAACCCAAGTGCTTTTGGCATGGTGGCCCAGCGGTCCTTGGGCCCCGGGGCGATTGCATCAAGTTCAGGCTCAGTGGTTCAGGTCCTCCGTCCCGGTGCCCACTTCGGTCGTGGGACTGATCTATGTGGACGCCGAAGCAGAACTGGCCCCGTGCGTGCAAGAGATCGTGGACCACATGGACCACTACAAGCAAACTGCCGAGGAGTTTTCCCGAGTTTGGGCTCAATACCACAACCCCTTGGAGCTTGTGCGCCGCGTGAAACAAACGGCCTTGAATGCTCCGTCCCCAATCCCCTCCCAGTCTTCCAGTGCTACCAAACGAGCCGCATAGAAGCGCCATCAAGCCCAGCACCATGTTTGCCCTCAGAACCAACCAGACCGCAGAAAGTTACTCCCTAGTGGGCGTGTCGGATGTGACGGTGGGCTATGGCTCGCCGGAAGTGCCACTTTTGATGGACAGCCTGGCGCGGCACTTGGGCACGGAAGCGTTGCTGATTCAGCCGGATGAGATTTCCCGGCCCCCTACCCACGGCCCCCTGTTCCCTTCGGGGCGCGTGCACATTCGCCATTTGAGCTCTTACTGGGAAACCTATTCACGGCCCTTTGCGGTGGAGTATCTGTACCGAGCCGCGCGGCTGGTGAACCGGATGCGGCCTCGGGTGCTGGTGATTTTTGCCGGGTTCAGCTTTCCGCTTTTGGCCAAGTTGAACTTCCGCCCTGAGCTGGTCATTTACCACTGCTACGAAGTGGCCAGCCGCGACCGCTGGAGCCGGTGGATTCATCGGTTGTTGGGCTCCCAGGTGGACATTATTACTTTTCCGGAACCCTATCGAGCCATCTACGATACCCAGCAGTGCCGATGGCACGGAGTGCCCAAGGTTTTGCTTTACAATTGCGGCACGGAGTTTGGCCAATCGGGCTCAGTGGTGGTGCCTTGGGACCGGCGCAACGGACGGATTCTTTACTCAGGAACGATCAGTCCCAGGGTGGCCTTGTCTGAATACTTCTGGCAAGAGCCTATCCCCCGGTTTCCCATTGACCTGACCGGACGCATCGTAGCCACCGGCGAACATCAAGCCCAACAAATTGCCGCCCGGCTGACCGGATCGCTTCGCTACTTCGGGCTGCTGGAGCCGGAGCAGTTGGCCTCCATGCGTCCCTGCTATGCCTATTCGCTGCTGATGTGGAATCCCGAGATCAGTCCCAACCACCGTTGGGCAGCTCCGAACCGGCTGTTTCAGTCCATTCAAGCCGGAGTGCCGCCGATTGCCGCTCCACATCCCCAATGCCGGGAAATCATTCGTCGCTACGACTGCGGACTGCTGATGCGCGACTGGTCCTTTGACGCTTTCCGCCAAGCCCTGGAACAAGCTCTGGCCATTTATGGAACTCCCCGCTACGAGGAACTGGTGCGCAACTGTCTTCGGGCCACCAGAACGCATTTGAACTGGGAGGCCCAATTCCGCAAGCTCGTTCCGCTGGTGGATCGCCACCTGAAACAAAGGAGGATGCGATGCGCATCGTAGTGACCGGAGCCACTGGCTTTCTGGGTCGGCACTTGATGCCGGTGCTGGAGGCGGAGTTTGGTGCGGAGTGTGTGGTGGGCCTGAGCCGAAGTGACTTCGACCTGGAAGACCGCTCGCAAGTGCAGGCGATGCTCCGCCAATTGAAGCCTCAAGTGGTAGTGCACCTGGCGGCTTATGTAGGAGGGATCGGAGCCAACCGCCGCTGGGGAGCCGACTTCCTTTTCCGCAACGCCATGCTCACCGTGCTGATGTTTGAAGAAGCCTGTCGGCACGGGGTGAAGAAACTGGTGTATCCGATGGGCGGGTGCAGTTATCCGGCTCGGGCCACCAGTCCCATTGGGGAAGACCAAATGTGGGACGGATTTCCTCAGCCTGAAAGTGCCCCCTACTCCGTGGCCAAAAAACTGGCTTTGGTCGCCTCGGAAGCCTACCGACAGCAGCACGGGTTCTCCTCCGTGGTGCTAATACCGGGCAACATGTACGGTGAGTACGACAACTTTGCCTATGAAGAATCCCATGTGGTGCCGGCATTGATCCGGCGATTTTACGAGGCCAAGCTACGGGGGAAGAAAGAGGTGGTGGTCTGGGGCACGGGAAAGGCCCAACGCGACTTTGTCTATGCCGGAGATGTGGCCCGAGTGTTCCCCTTTTTCATCAAACACTACGATTCCAGCCAACCGGTAAACATTTCCTCGGGCCGGGCAACCACGATTGCCCAACTGGTGCAAATCGTGGCCCGATGCGTGGGATACGAAGGCCGGATCGTTTGGGACACCAGCAAACCCGAAGGCCAGATGGTCAAAATCTTCGACACCACGCGGATGCGTCGCTTGGGATTGCAGTGTCCCACCGGGCTGGAAGAAGGCATCCGCCGCACGGTGGAATGGTTCGTTGCCAACTACCACCGCCCGGGAGCGGTCCGCCTGGAACCTTCCCGACGCCTGGCGGCGTGAAGTTCGGCGTGCGACTGCGACTTGCGTCCTGCGGCGCGCTCTGCGGCCTGTGGCGCGTGGAAACAGGCGTTGATTCCCAATGCCGTGCGCGGCCGGCAAGTTGTGGCGCGCAAGCAGATGTAACGGGCAAGCCATTGCTTTAGGCACCACCGGGCAAATCCAGGCTTCAGCCACCCACCGGCATCCCCTTGGCTTGGCAACTTCTTGGGCACACATTGGACTTTTGGGAAGCGTACCGACCGGATTGAATTGGAACCTTGTGCCATCGTCCCCAATGAGCAAGTTGCGCAGGAGTGGATATTTTTCCATCCGCCGGCCGGATTGGCAGCTTCCGCCGGGAGTGCCGCCTGGAGCTTGGGCCTGGGCCCAGTGCCCCCAAGTGGCGCAGGACTACGACCGGCACTTTGCCGACGACCCTTTGTTTCGGATGGATGTGGAATTGGTGGAGCGTTGGGCGAGTGAGCCAGGCTCAGGTTGGTTTGTGGACTTGGGCTGCGGCACGGGACGCGTGGCACTGCACTTTGCCCGAAGAGGATGGCGCGTGCTGGCCGTGGATCTGTCCTTGCCTATGTTGGAACAACTGAAAACCAAAGCCGCCCAGGAAAACCTCTCCCTGGACTTGCTGGCCGCCAATCTGGTCCAGTTGGAATGTTTGGCACCGGGAATTGCCCAGGTGTGCGTGTGCTTGTTCAGCACTTTGGGCATGATTCGTCCTCGCGCGATGCGGTGCCGGGTGCTTGCCCATGTGCGGCGTCTGTTGCGTCCCCAGGGCATCTTTGTCCTGCATGTGCACAACCGGTGGTTCAACCTTTGGGACCAGGCCGGTCGATGGTGGCTGTTGCGAAATGCCATCCAGTCGCTCGTAAGCTCTCAGGTGGAGTGGGGCGACAAGTACTACAGCTACCAAGGCGTGCCCGATATGTTCTTGCATGTGTTCTCCCTGGGAGAAATTCGTCGGGACTTGCTCCGCTGTGGTTTGCAGCCCGAGGAAGTAGTACCCGTGCCCGGCCAAGGCCGCCTAGGACAACTGCCCCGATGGATTCCGGCTTCTCTGCGGGCAGCCGGGTGGATTCTGCGGTGTGTGCCCCAATAGTGCCAACAAACCCCAAGAACTCAGCTTGCTCAAGTTTCCCTGCCCAAAGAACGACGCAGCACTTCCCAATTCACCTGGCCCACGGTGTGGCTTTTTCCGTCCCGTAAGGTGCAAAGCGTCACCTGGGCCGGAGAGAACAGAAGCGGATCAATGCGGTAAAAGTCCCCCTCATAGCGCCGGAAGATTTCCACAAAAGGCTTGCCATAATCTAGAGAAGCGGAGCTGGGGAGTTGCTCGGCCACCGGTTGCAACTCCGACCAGGTGGCGTCCACCCAAAGAGTCACTTGAGCTCCGTAGAGGATCGCATCGTTGGTCCGCCCCAAGGCTTCCAGACCGTCCCGAGGCACAGGAACCATAGGAGCCGTGCCCCAAGCCGCTTGAACCCTGCGCAGGTCAAACCCCAACTCATGAAGCTTGTGCAGAGCGGTTTCGGCGCTTCGGGCCACCACTTGGACCGCACCGGCTAGAGAGCCAGTAGGAGCCACCAGCAGGGCCACTTGTTGAGGGGGGAGTTGTGCTTGCTGGGCAATTTGCCGACACACTTCTTCCTTGGGCAAATGGTCGCTTTCCAACACGCCAATGCCCACGGGACTTTGCTCTTGGAGGCCATAGTGCCGCAACAGCTCTTCTTTTTGAACTAACAGGCGCAAAGGCCCAGAAGCCATCGCGAAGAACCCAGGGCCTTCCACTTTCCATCCGGCGTACTGGCTGCCCATACAGGCCCAAAGCGGATGGTCCGTAAACACGCTCACTTGGGGAACGCCCAAGGGGGATTGTTCCTGGGGCACGAGGTTCACTTGGGCCAGGTCGGCCAGGCACACTCGGGCCAGCTCCAGCCCGGCTTCCAGTCCTCCGGGGGCTTCCACCCCCAGGTCCACCACGCGCACCTCTCCGCGCTGGTGCACTTGCACACGCCAGCGTCGGGGCTGGTTGCATAGCCTCTGCACTCGTTCCCATGCCCGTTGGTTCAGATTGAGCATAAAACTGGCCCCCTTGAACAGTCGGGAAACCATCAACGGACCGGCTCACTTGGAGCCAGCTTCGCTTGTCCTGACGGCCTGGGTTTGTTCAGATGGTATTCAGTAAGTTTACCGGACCCTTTTCGGGCGAAAAGCATCCTGGGGAGAAGGTTCCTTGGCCAGCCTGACGGTTGAAAACTACCTGAAAGCCATCTACCAGCTTTGCAGCCACACCCAGCAGCCGGCGACGACAGGCCAGTTGGCCCAAGCGTTGGAAGTTTCTCCCGGCTCGGTCACGGCCATGCTCAAATCGCTGCATCAACAAGGTCTGGTCCACTACCAGCCCTATGGAGGCGTGCGGCTGACGGAGCAAGGCCAGCGCGAAGCCCTGCGCGTGTTGCGTCGTCATCGGTTGTTGGAGCTGTTTTTGGTGCAGACTTTGGGAATGAGTTGGGACGAAGTGCATGCCGAAGCCGAACACTTGGAACACGCCGCCAGCGACAAGCTGATTGATCGGATTGATGAGTTTTTGGGCCACCCGGAGTTCGATCCTCACGGAGATCCGATTCCCAAGCCTGATGGAAGTGTTCATGCTCCCGAGACCCAACGCCTAGCCGAATGTACTCCAGGCCAGCGGATACGGGTGGCTCGCGTGCTGGATCAGTCGCAAGAGTTTTTGCGGTTTGTGAGCCAGTGTGGACTCACGCCGGGTCGGGAGTGGACCGTGCAGCAACGCAATGACCCTTCGGGCGTCATTGTGCTGGCCCAAGGCGAACAGCAAATAGCACTCAGCGTGCAAGCTGCCGCCTGTGTGCTGGTCACTCCCTTGGGGTAATGGCTTCTCTGGGAGTTTGGCCCCGGAGAAAAGAAATCCGAGAGCTTAGCTATCGGCTGCCTGCTTGAGTCCAGGCGGTGAGTTGCCGCCGGGCCACTTCCAGAGCGGCTTGGAGCATGGAATCGGGTTTTTTCTGATTTTGGGTGAAAGTTGCGAGCGAAAGCTCCGCGGGCCGAGCAGTCTGACGGACCACCACATGCGGCTCCACACCAACCAGGGAGTAAGGTCTTCCGGCCGGGGAGTAGAATCGGGCGGTGGTGATCCGCAGTCCCATCCCGCCCACGCTTAGCGGAAAAATTCCCTGCACAGAGCCTTTTCCATAACTACGCTGTCCGACCAGCACTCCCCGACGATGATCCCGAATCGCACCGGCAAAAATCTCACTGGCACTGGCGCTGTCCTGATCAATCAACACCACCAGGTCCACGCGCCAGGTGCCTGCTTCGTGAGCCCGATAGGTAAAGTTCTCTCCCGGGTTGCGTCCTTTGGTAGAGACAATAATCCCTTGTCGCAAGAAGCGATCTGCTGCCTCCACGGCGGCCGAGAGCAACCCTCCAGGATTGCCACGCAGGTCCACGATCAAGCACCGCATTCCTTGGCGGTGCAGTTTCCACAAGGCGGCGTCCAGTTCCTGAGCCGTGCTTTTTTGAAAGCCCACCAGCCGCAGATAGCCGATGCCGAACTTGGAGTCCAACATTTTCACTTCTTCCACGCTGGGCACTTCCACTTGACGGCGTACCACACGCACTTGAAGCACGCCGTGGTTAGGTCGGGTCAG
>JAJRRR010000202.1 GCA_024279285.1 Planctomycetota bacterium | reverse complement strand
TGATGATCTTGGCCGTCTGGGGATGTTCCTCCAGATAGCGACCCAAGTGCTCAGAAACCGCTGAAGCGATGATCCCCTCCACCTCCGGATTGCCCAACTTGGATTTGGTTTGACCTTGGAACTGGGGATGAGGATGGCGGACCGAAATGACCACCGTGAGCCCTTCGCGGAAATCCTCTCCGGTGGGCACGATCCCTTTGAACAGGTTTTCCTTTTTGCCGTAGGCGTTGAGCGTTCGGGTCAATCCGGCACGGAAGCCGGAGGCATGGGTTCCGCCTTCTCGGGTAGCCACGTTGTTCACATAAGCGTGGAGGTTTTCAGTGTATTCGTCGGCGTATTGCATGGCGATCTCGTAGCCCACCCCCTGGTGCTCGCCGGAGAAGTAGATGATGTCCTTGTGCAAGGGGGTGCTGGGCCGGTTGAGATGTTCGACAAACTCCACCAGACCGCGTTCGTAGTAGAACTCTTCGCCATCCCCGGTGCGTTCGTCTTTGAAGTGGATACGCACCCCGCGGTTCAGAAACGCCAGCTCTTGGAGGCGTTTGTAGAGGATGTCGTAGCTGAACTTGAGGTTGGGGAAGATTTGCGGATCGGGCTTGAAGGTGGTTTTGGTGCCGGTGCGGTTGGTGGTTCCGACACGTTGCACGGGCCCTTGGGGCACTCCCCGCACATATTCCTGCTGATACACATACCCGTCGCGGCGCACTTCCACCTCGCACCATTCCGACAGGAAGTTCACCACGGTCACCCCTACTCCGTGCAACCCCCCGGAGGTCTGATAGGCCCCCTTTTGAAACTTGCCGCCGAATTTCAGGACGGTCATCACCCCTTCCAGGGTAGAAACTTCCCGACCGACTTCTTGAGAAAGCTGAGGGTGAGGCTCTACCGGGATTCCTCGCCCATCGTCTTCCACCGTAATGGAGCCGTCGGCATGGATCGTCACCCAGATGTTGTGGGCAAATCCGGCCATCACTTCGTCAATGGAGTTGTCCACCACTTCATAGACCAGGTGGTGGAATCCGGTGACGGAGTTGTCGCCGATGTACATGCCAAACCGCTCCCGCACATGGTCGCGGTCAGAAAGGAATTGCAGATCTTCGGCGGTATAGTCGGCTTTGGCTTTGGGGGGCTGGGGAACTTGGGGGGAATGTGCAGGGCGGGATTGTTCGTTCATCGGCCACTTCTTTCCGACAAGGGGAAGACAAGGGGGAATCCGCACCCTCCATTTTCGCATATTTGGCCTCCATCAGCCAGAGCACTTGGGGGCCAGGGGAAGCCAGGGTCACTTGGCGCAACGCTATGTTAACCAAGAGCTTACGGCAAAGAGGTGGCCTTCGCAGATTCTCTCCCTCGCTTGCCTGCCCGCACCACCAACTGGTTGCCTTGAATCTCAAACTCCAAGCCCCAGGGAGCAAGCAAAGCGGCAAAAAGTTCCTCCCGGGTGGCCTGTTGCACATGCAGGGTCACCAGTTCCCCAAGCGGCACCCCCGCCCGACGAAGGGCCACAGGGTTCCAGTGCAACTGAAGTTGGAGCCGTTGGGCCAGTTGGGGGATGACCTGCTCCAAGGGCTGGTTGTGCACCCGAAGGGTGTAAACCTTTTGTCCCGGGCGCCTGCGCACTCGGGGTTTACGCCCCCCTTGGACCAAAAGCCGGTGTTCTTCCACCGTGGCCCGCACAATCAAGTGGGAACCTTCCAGGCGGATTTGGGCCCGGGGGCAGAGTTTCTTCCATTGGGCCAGTTTTTCCTGGGCTCGGGGGCCGGCCGGATAGCGCTTCAGCACCGCTCCTTCCTCCGGCAGCAGGCGCCGAAGCACCACTTGGTCTGGGGCCCGAAGATCAAAAGTGGCCTCAAACTGCACCAGCACCAGCGACACCCGAGCGTACCAAGGCATCGCCGGCCAGCTTCCCCCGCGCCACAGATCATGAGGGAGCTGGTCCAGGTGAACCAGTTGAACTTGAGCTTCTTGGGCCAGAGCTTGGAGGAGCTGTTGAGGGGAAGTGAGGTCTTCCCACTGCCAGCGCTTTTTGCGGAGCAGTTTTTGCCTCAGTGCTGGGGGGGCTTGGAGCACTTCGGTCCGGCGACGCTCTAAAACGGTGTTCAGTCCTCGCGCCAAAGGCTTCGGGCCCACATACACCCCCCAGGGCAAAAACGCCACCCCCAGCTTCACGGCTGGCCGGGGGTAGCTCTCCTGCTGGCAGTGCACCCGATTGTAGTAGTCCACGGCTTGCTCAATCACCACGCGCACCGGTCCGGCCACAGAAAGGCGCAATCGGCGCTGAGGGTCCACGGCCCGATCCAGCAAAATGGCCACTTGTTGGGTTTGGCTGAGGCGTTGCATTGCTTGAGCAATCGGCACATCGGCCCACATCACCACCGTCGGCTCTTCCAGCTTGCGGCGCAGAGCGGCTCCGGTCAGCCATCCCGAGGAGCTTTGCCCCCACCCAAAGCCAGTCAAAGCCAGCCAACCCAAAACCGGGAAAATCCACCACTTGGCCAAACTTTTCTGCCCGCACATGGTCCCACATCTTCCTCCTCGGAACATTGCGAACTGATGAAGGGGTTTGCCTGGTTTTATTGTTTGCTACCGCTGGCACGGGGCCAACGAAAAATGCCTCAGCAACCGGCCCAGGTGATTGGATCGTTTTCCCAACCCAATTAGACTCAAAGGTGGTTCCCAGGGAAAACCCACTTCGGAGACAGTTCCCCTTGTCAGGGCATGGAGGCACTCCCTTGGAACAGGGCCAATGCTGAACCCACATCCTGGAGGTTTGGGCCGTGAGTGCCTCAAGACGAATGCCCCGGTTGCTACAACTGTACCAGGACTACTTGGTGGATCAGAACACAGCTCGTTTTGCCCAACAAGTGGGACGGATTTACACCGTGGGCACTTTGGAACGACTCACCTGTTGGCCGGTGGTGCAGGTGCGTCGGGCGGCAGTGTTAGCCCTGGGGCTGTTAGGCGACTACAGCTCCAACGCCGCTTTGGGCCGAGCGCTGAACGACCCCGATCCGTCTGTCCGCCTGGCTGCCGAAAACGGAATCCGCTCCCTGTGGTGTCGTTTTGGCTCTCAAGGACAACGCCAACTGTTGCAGATCATCATCCAGCTCAATTCCAACGGACAGTTCAAAGAAGCCATCCGTTGTGCTTCGGTGTTGATTGAAGAAGTCCCTCAGTTTGCCGAAGCCTGGAACCAGCGCGCCATTGCCTGCTATTCGCTGGGACTGTATCGGCAGGCCATTGCCGACTGTCGCCAGGCGCTGGAACTGAACCCTTATCATTTTGGAGCTGCGGCCGGGATGGGCCAATGCTATGTTCAATTGGGCCAGTATCATCAGGCCCTGGAATGCTTCCGTCGGGCGCTGCGGTTGAATCCCAATTTGGAAGGAGTCCGGGCCAACATAGAACATCTTCAGCGCAGCTTGGGCGAAAAGCCCTAGAGCTGCTGCAAAGATGCTACTGGGAATCTTCGCCGGAGTTGTTCTTCTGCTGGAACTTTTTCCATCGGTCAAAAGCCTGCTGGCGAGCTTGGGCACTGGAAAAACCCAACGAAGAGGGTTCCAGCACCCAGGAAGGGTGCTTGCGAAACTCCCGAAAACCAAACTGTCGCGGATCTTTCCCGCTTAGGTAAATGGCCACGGCCAAAGCCACATCGCGCACTTGCACGATCCACACTTCATTGCTTCGCCGACGCTGGCGATAGACCACCGCTTGGTTGTCAAAGTGCTTTTGGACCAAAGCCAGGTGCTGTGGGGCGGACCCGAATCGGGCCACCACCAGCAGCGCCGATTGGACCGAATAAGGGTTGGCTCCCGCTGCTGACAGAAGTCGCGTGGCCGGACCGATGGTTTGAGGCAACTGGAAGTACATCCCCCAGGAAATCACTCGCTCCGTGGGCAACCGGTCCTGATGCTGTTGAAGCCATCGGCCCAACAGACGACGCAACGCTGCCGCCTGAGCCCCTTGCCGCACTTGCTGGGAAAAAGGCGGGGAATAACTCAAAAAAAGCAGCGTCAACAGCGAGCCTTGGTCCAGAGGAAGGTCCCGACGCGTGGAGAGGACAAACAGTCCCGTCAGCTCCTCTGAGGAAGGATGTCCGCCAGGCCAATACCCCCGGGAGCGAATGTAGGCTTCCAAAATCGCTTGCTGAAGCAATTGGCGAAACTGGGGCAAGTTGTCCCAAACCAAAAAAAGCTCTTGCAAGCTAAGGAGGGCTTTTTGATACACTCGGGCCACTTGGGCCTGGGAAGAGCCGAGTTGTTGGACAAACAGCTTCCAGCCGGGCAGGAGTGCGGGATTGGCTTTTTCGGGGTGGTGCAGGAGAAGTTGGACTTGCTGTTGCAGCAAGCGGCGGCGAATCACTTCCAGCAGTTCTCGGCAACGGTGGCGGACTTCGGCATCGGGACTTTGGGCTCCTTGGCGCAGGGCCTCCAGAGCCTCCGGTCCCAGAGAAATCAACGCTTCGGCGGCTTGTTCGCGCAGATGGAACTGAGCGGCCCCGAGCTGCTGGACTAGTTCTTGGGCCTGAGGGGGTTGGGCCATCGCAGGCACTAGCGCCATGGCCCAACTCAAGCAGCCCAACCACACGGCGCGTTTCATGGCTTGACCTCGCACGGTGGCGTCCCGGCTCCAGCTTCAATCTAAACCCCCAGCTCCTGGTCCGTCCAGTTTCTTTTGCCCTGGTTTCCCACGGACACCTGACAAATCCTCGGTTGCCTCTGACGATAAGAAAACGAGATATTGAAAAACTGCGGATGCGTTGGGAACCTTCAAGGGGTAAAATGTCTTTTGGTAGGTTCCCCATTGACGGACGGAAGGAGGCTCTCTCCTCCAACTTCTCCGAACTTCGTTGCGGTGAGGAATCTTGCCATGAACCAACAAGCAGCCAGTGTGACCACACCGCAAAAGGAAACCAAAACCCAGGAAAAGAAAAAACCCCGCAAAGTCCCCCGGTATCATGTGGTCCTTTGGGACAGCGATGACCACACTTACGAGTATGTGATCCGCATGCTCAAGGACCTGTTTGGGTATCCCTTTGAAAAAGGCTATCAGATGGCCAAGGAGGTGGATACCACCGGCCGGGTGATTGTGATCACTACCACCAAGGAGCATGCGGAGCTGAAGCGGGATCAGATTCACGCCTACGGGCCGGACCGTCGCATTCGCCGGTGCAAAGGGTCCATGTACGCCACGATTGAACCGGCCGACTAACTCTGTTGGAGTTCCTCAGCAAAGGGGGCTTTCCTGGGTTGGTGCCCGGAGGGTGAAGTGTTTTTGTACGAGGCACTCTCATGAGCACTTTGTTTCTCACCGAGCCGGAAGTGGAACGGTTGTTGAGTTTTCCCCAGGCCATTGAGGCCGTGGAGGAAGCGTTTCGCGCTTTGGGGCGCGGGGCGGCTCAGAATGTGCCGCGTCATCGGGCCCGAGCCCCAGGAACCGTGCTGCACATGATGGGAGCCTCAGCCGCATATTTGGGCTTTTCGGCCTGGAAGTGCTACTTCACCACCGCCCAAGGAGCGGTGTTCCATTTGGGTCTGTATGAGCACGCCACTGGTCGCTTGGTGGCCCTGATGCAAGCCAATCGTTTGGGCCAGGTGCGCACAGGAGCTACCAGTGCCGTGGCTGCCCGATGGTTGGCTCCCCCTGGGGCCAGCAAGTTGGGTTTGTTTGGCTCCGGTTTCCAAGCCCGCGGGCAACTGGAAGCCCTGGCCCAAGTGCTCCCCTTGAAACAAGTGTTCGTCTATAGCCGCGATCCCCAGCGGCGAGCCCAATTCGCTCAAGAAATGTCCCAACGCCTTCCTCTGGAAGTCACTCCCGTGGATCGTCCTCAAGAAGCCGCTGAGGAATTGCCCGTTGTGATCACCGCCACCACCAGCCGCGAGCCGGTCCTGGATGGTCGCTGGCTGGCTCCAGGAGCTTTGGTCATTGCCGTGGGTTCCAACTGGTGGCACAAAGCGGAACTGGACTTGACCACCATCCGGCGTGCCCATCCCATTGTCTGCGATGATGTGGACTGCTGTCGCTTGGAGGCCGGAGATTTCCGCCAAGCCTTGGAACACGGAGTGTTTGACTGGTCGGAGGCGATTTCGCTGGCCGAGGTGGTTTGCCAGCGTCGTTCGGGCCGCACGGACTCTAGCGATGTGGTGTTGTTCAAGTCCGTGGGAATGGCCTTGGAAGATGTGGCCGTGGCCGTTCGGGTCTATCAGCAGGCTCTCCAGCAGGGCCTGGGCACTCCCTTGCCTCTGGACCCCCGGCAATAGCACGCCGCTTGCCACCCTCATCTTCCCGCAACGGCGCCCTCTACAGTGCTCCCAGAAGGAGAAAAGGGAACGGCCTTGCCCTGAGACCACCTGGACTGGAAGCATCGTGGGGATGGGATAAAATAGAGTTAGTGATCCAAGCTCCTCGGTGTCCCCGTAGCTCAACCGGATAGAGCGTCGGCCTCCGGAGCCGAAGGTTGCAGGTTCGAGTCCTGCCGGGGATAGTGAGCAAAATCCGGCAAAAGCAAGCCGGATTTTTTTGTGTTCTAGGGGGAGCTGGGAATTGGCCGGTATTTTTCTG
>JAJRRR010000201.1 GCA_024279285.1 Planctomycetota bacterium | reverse complement strand
CCAAAGACTCCATTTACACACACCAGCATCCGATCACCAGGCTCCACCAAGTTCACCACGGCGCACTCCATGCCGGCCGATCCGGTGCCCGAGACGGCAAAAGTCATCAAGTTTCGCGTCTGAAAAACCTGCCGGAGCATCTCTTGGAGCTGGTTCATGATTTCCAGATAGCAAGGGTCCAGATGGCCCACGGTGCCCAAGGACATAGCCCGAAGCACTCGCGGGTGAATATCACTGGGTCCTGGGCCCATCAACACGCGAACCGGAGGGCGTAGGCTGGGGGGCATCTTCTGTTTTCCTCGTTTTGGAGCTGCAAGGAACAAGGCAGAGATATGGTAGCAACCCGGGCAACGATTGACCACCGTCGCGCATCAGAACCAAGCGTGAGCCATAGTTGAAAAGAGGTTCCGCTAGTGGGAGCAGGGCCCGATGAGCACTGTTTGCACTTCGCCAGCGCGTGGTCAAAGCCACTGGGTTCCACCTGCGGTGCAGGTGAGCACGGTTTGTGTGTATGAGAGTTGGGACGAGGTGCAGCAATTGGCTGAAGCCTGGAATGAACTTCAAGCCCAAACCCCTGACAGTACTTTTTTCCACACCTGGGAGTTTTTCCAATGCTTGTGGCGACACTTTGGCCACCGGCGGCAGTTGCAGGTGCTGGCCTACCTTCGGGCGGGGGAAGTGCGGGGGATTTTGCCGCTGGTGATCCAACGCGTGCGAACCCGATTAGGCTGGATGCGGTTTTTGACTTTTCCGCTGGATGATTGGGGGTCGTTTTACAGCCCCTTGGGCCCGAACATCTGCCAAACCCTGCAAGCCTGCCTGGAAGTAGCCCTGCACCACAAGTCCCAGCCTTGGGAAGTGTTTGAGCTGCGCTGGGTGGACCTGGAAGGGGAAAGCGGTCGGGCAATTCTCCAGGCGGTGCAGGAGTTGGGATTGCCCGCAGTGGTCAGAACCCGGGAACACGCTGCATGGATTCACTTGGAGCAAAGCTGGGCGGAGTTTCTGCGACGCAGGCCCCGTTGGAAAAAATCTTTCCGTCAGTCCCTGAACCGGCTGCGTCGCCAAGGCCAGGTGCAGTTGGTGCGCCATCGTCCACTCCCAGAAGAGCCGCTCCGCTGGGAGCCCCTGGAAGACGCCATGCTGGTGGCTGCCCGAAGCTGGCAAGCTCAGTCCCGAGTGGGCAACACACTCTCCCATCCCCGGTTTGTGCCATTTCTCCGCGATTTGTACGCAGCAGCCTGGTCCCGAGGGGAGCTGGACCTGGCACTGCTGTACTTGGACCACATGCCCGTGGCGTTCTTTTTCAATTTGATTCGTTCTGGTCGGTTGTATGGACTGCGGACTGGGTACGATCAGCAGTTGCGCCGGTTTGGACCAGGGGTGGTTACTTTGGGACTGCTGCTCCAACAGAGCATAGAGCGAGGTGACCGCTGGGTGGACATGGGTTCGGAGCTTTATCCGTACAAAAAACAACTGGCCGACCAGTTGCGCCCGGTCGGCTCCATCACTCTGGCTTGCCGTGGGGGATTGCGAAGTCGGGTGTATGCACTCAAGCAGTTCGGTTTCCGACTCCGATCCTCTACGACTCCGGCACAAAAGGCAGCAGAGCCATGATGCGAGCCCGCTTGATGGCCCGAGCTATCGCCCGTTGGCTCACCGCCGAACAGCCGCTTTTGCGCCGCCCGATGATCTTGGCCTGACGGTTGATAAAACGGCTCAAAAACTCCACATCTTTGTAATCCACATAAAGCGGTCGCGGGCGCTTGCCATCTACCAGCAACGGGTCTTTCTTCTTGGCACGATAGGTAGGCTTGCGTCGTTTGGCCATGATCACTACGCCAGCTTCTCTTGGGGAACAAAGGGAACGAGACAGACCATCAGTATAACGCACCCTGGGGCTGGCTCGGAAGACCCTTTTGACCGTAGAATTGACTGGACAAGACCGCTAAACTTGGTATAAAGACCTCTTTGCCGTCGGCTATTGTTCCTCTAGCAGAAGGAGAAACCCTGGCGTGGTAAAACTGATCCTCAGAGAAGGAGAGTCCATTCAAGAGGCAGTGCGCCGCTTTCGCAAGTTAGTAGAACGAAGCGGCATCAAAAAGGAAATGCGTCGCAAAGAGTACTACGAAAAACCCAGCGAAGCTCGCCGCCGAGCCCGATTGCGCGCCGAACGGCGAGCTAAACGCAACCGCAACACCTAAGCCTGCCTTGGCCATCCCCCACCTGCCTACTAGCGGTTGCGCCTTCTTGACCGAAGTCCTGGGGAGGAGAGCTCAAAGGGGATTTTCTGCGCGCCTTGGGCCTGAGCCGACGGACCAAAAGGCCACCTGATCCACACAGCCCAAGCCGTCTCAAATCTGGAAAAAGATTGAGCCAGGCACGCGTAGTCTTCCGGCACCCAGGGACGGGGCTCCCCGTGGTCAATCCAGGCGATGGCCCGTGCGGAGCGTTGCCGCGCTGCGTGCAAGCGCTGAGTCAACCGGGGGCTTTGAGCCTTCCAGGCCCAGCCAGGACGATCGCAGTAAAAAAGCAGCGAAATCCCCCCGCCTTGCAACGCCACCACTTTTTGCCCCGGTCGGGTGTGCTGTTGGACCAGTTGGGCCACATGGAGCACGGGCCGATCTTCAGGCGGAATGGACCAGGCCGGGGGAGCCGCCACGGCCAAGCCGCCGGCCAACCACAAAGCCCCAAACCACGACCAAGCCAAGGTGCGGCGCTGCAAGAGGCCAGAAACCACCGCTGCCCAGCCCCAACCTGCTAGCACGCACCCGGCCGGTAGCAACAGTACATAGTAGTAGTTTTGCTCTCCGAACTTCCGAGGCAGCAGAGCCACCAACACGACCGAGCAGACCAGCCAAGTCCAACCCCAGCGTTTTTGTCCTCGGGCCGCTTTCCACATTCCCCAGGCAGCCAGAGCGATTCCCCAGGGGCCTAGCAGTCGCCAAGCCAGTTCTTTGCCCACTTGCAAGTGCCATCGGGCTTGAGTCCACCAGTGCCATGGGGCGGCGTGGTCCTGAGCGGCGCGAAACAGGGAGTAATAGACCCGATCAGCCAAGGGGTGCCCAGCTCGGGTGATGTGCCACACCCAGGCCAGCCACAGGAGAAGCGGCACCAGGCTGAGCGCGAGTGCGGCGACGGCTAGGGCAATCTGTCGTCGGGTGGGAGCGGTCCAAAACGCTTCGGCCACAAACACGGGCAGGAAGGCCAACAGCGGCGGCCGGCCCAACCAAGCAGCGGCAGTCAACAGCACGACAGTGGCTCGGACTATCCGAGAGCTGCCTGGACGGAGGGCCTGAGGCCACAACCACCAACCGCCTAACAGACAGGCCACCGCGGGCACTTCTACCATAAAGGATTGGCCATAGATGATGCCCACCGGGGCGGCGGCCCAAGCCAGCCCCGCTCCCCAAGCCGCCTCGGCTCCCCAGCGCTGTCGCACTCCCAGATACAAAAAACCTCCAGCCAGAGCCGCCCACAACACGGTGCTTCCCCGGCCCCAAAGCTCCCAAGAACCTCCCACTGCCACACGGCCCCAAGCCACCAAAAGTGTGAAGATCGGATACTCAAGCAAGTGGAGCCCCTTTTGTTCTCCTACCAGCACATCCAGGGTGGGCAAATGCCAGGGGGCCTGATGGCGTGCCCAATTTCGGGCGATCATGGCGTGCACGATGCTTTTGGTGGCAAAAGGGCCCAAAAACGGACGCCTCACCCCGGGAATGCGAACCAGCAGGGTCAGCACCACCACGGCGGCCAAGGCCCAAGCGGCTCGCCGCTGAAATGGCTGTGTTGCTTGCAACGCCAGCACCCCCAATGCCGATCCTTTCCCTCAAACCAGGAAAACTTTGCGGATTGTAAGGCCGATTTGCCCGATATTACGACTGTCTTGACCCAGGTCCAGGGCAATCCCAGCCGAGCCTTTGACAATGGTGAAAAACATGCAAGCGCGAGTGTGGTTAGCGGCGTTGGGCACGGTGTTGGTGGCTTCGGGGTGTTGTCTGTGTTCGGCCCCGTTTGATGAGTGTGGGCCGACTTTTTCAGGGCCTGGGGATCGGTGCTGGGCCTGGGAGCGGATGGGTTCGGCGTTCACCCCTCAGGAGAAAATGCTGACTCCGCCCCCCTCTGCCCCTGAGCCTGTGCCAGAGCCAGAAACAGTTCCTCCCCGGCCACCTGATCAACAAGCTCCTCGTAAAACGGCTCCCTCATCGGCTTGAGCTATTTGGGAAGCATGGTCAGGGGGTTTTGGCGGTTTTGCAGGGGGAAAGTAGCCGGCTGGCCCAACCGGTGGGATTCAAACACGGCCACGATCATCTCGGTGGCAGCTCGGGCATCGTAGATGCTGCTTTGCGGCTGCGTGTCGGTCTCTATGGCCCGAATCAAGTCTTTCACCGCCAGCACATTGCCCGCATGAAGCCCTCCATCGCTCAAAGGCTCTGGCTTGCCTACCCCTTGAGAGGAGACATCCAGCCACCGCTTGCCACTTCGTCCAGGGGTCCAGGAGGAGTCGGGCAGAAACTTCACCGGCGGCAAATAGCCGGTGTGGATTTCCAACACTCCAGCCGTGCCGTAAATGGTCAGTCCAAACCGACTCGGGTTACCCCGAGCACGACGCCGCGAGGCAAAATAGGCCGTGTTTCCATCTGCTAGAGCATACATGGCCGCGATGTTGTCACCGGCCAGAGGGCCGATCCCCTCATTGCCTGAGCGGACATCGGCTCGGGTGACAGGTCGTCCTTGTTGGAGCACTTGGGCCATGCACCACTGGGGTCGGGCTCCCAAGGCCAGCATCAGATCAAACACATGCGTGCCCAACACCCAAAGGTCTTCTCCGCCCCCGCGATGGTCTTCCTTGCCACGCCCGCGAAACTCCAACACCTGGCCCAACGCCCCCGAACGCAAAAGCTGGCGGATCACAGGCAACTTGGGACTGTAGCGTGTCTGGTGAGCTACGGCCACTTTTACATGGTGACGCTGGCAGGCATCAATCATCCGATCAGCTTCTTCCAGGGTGCGACAAAGCGGCTTTTCCAAATAGATGTGGCACCCGTGCTCAGCCGCGGCCAAGACCATTTCGCAGTGCTGATCAATCCAGCGAGGAGCGATAGCCACCAAGTCCAACTGTTCCTGCTCCAGCATTTGTCGATAGTCGGCATATCCGCGCTGGGCTCCGGTGAGTCGGACGGTTCGGGCCAGACCGTCTTTGTTGGGATCGGCCACAGCTACCACTTGGCACTGGGGGACATCCAGCCACACCCGATCCAGCCCGTGCCCATAGTTGCCCCGGCCCGTGTGCCCTATGATCCCTACGCGATACTGTCGACGCATAACGGGTTCTCCCCCTGGAGTTCGCCACGAGGTGCGTGGGTCTTGCATGCAATCTAAAGGGAGCCGCCCTTGAGGGTCAAAAACTTTTGGGAGTTTGACACTTGGCTAGAGGGCTCGGGTTTCGGAGACGGCTTGGGCCCGCTGGCGCACCACCCCAGCCAAGAAGAAAACCAATGCGTGATCCAACGGAGTGTAGCTGGTTTCGTGAAACATGGCCTGACACCCATACAGGACCAGCACTCCCAACATGAAAAGTCCCAAGAGCTGAATTCCCTGAGGGTAGGGGTCTTGGGTGCTCTTTTTGCCTGAGTGAATAAGCACCCAAGCAGCGCGGACCCAATGGGCCAGGGTGGCCAGGTAAAGCCCCAGGCCCACCAGCCCGGCTTCGGTCAAGATGCTCAGGTAAGTGTTGTGGTGAGCAAAGTGGCGGATGGCTTCCAGGTGCAGCGGTGTGGTGCGGTCCATAAGGTAGGGGAGCTTGGCCTGGGGGAACGCACCGAAACCAACTCCCAACAGTGGATGGTCCAGGAACATTTTCCACGACACATAGGCAAACGCTGCTCGCATGGAAGTGGACTGTCGGGTCAAGAGGGCCGAGCCGCCTTCGCGTCGCAGGGCCACCAGTTGGTTCCAAAAAAGCACTCCCACGACCAGCCCCACCGTGGCAACCGTTCCCCAGACCCAGCGACGCCATCGGGGCGGGGTGTGGAACCAGCCCCAAAGGGTTAAAGCCCCGGCGGTGCCCAGCCACACGCTTCGGGTCCAAGTGGCCACCAGAGCTGCCAGAGCCAGCGGCACGAACACCGCCAAGAGCCAGCGCAGCTTGCCAGGGCGGAGTCGGGCCAAGGCCAGTGCGGCCAGCAGACAAGTGCCCAAGTAGAGACCGAAACTGACCGACTGGACCATCGGCCCTCGGGCCCGACCAAAGTGCAAGCCCACCGAAGGATCGGCGATGTACTGGGGCCACACCAGTCCATACCACCCTTGGCTTTCGGCCACACCGGTCCAGGCCAGATAAAACCCAAAGCCCAGCAACCCTGCCCACAAGTGCCTCAGCCACCTTGGACCCAAGGGCATGTGATAGCCCAACAGATAAAGTACCCCCGGAATGGCATAGCCTTGCAGCCATCGGTGCAAGGGGGGCTCTTCGCCTGGGGGCACACCGGCTTGGGCCCAAAGCATGCTCGTACCCAGAAAAGCCACCAAGGCCACGGTGCACCACTCTCCCCCTCCCCAGCGGCGGCGCCATTGAGGGCGCAATCGGGCTTGGACCACCGCCATGCCCACCACCGCAACCAGCAACAAGCGGTCCAGCGTGAGAGTCACTCCGGCTATTTCCCAGTGGGCAAACGGGTGAGAGAAGCAGCAGGCTGCCACCAGATAGGCCAGCACGGCCCAAAGCATCGGAAGCCGTGTCAACAGCACGGCTCCCCAAGCCAACATGGCCGCCGCAGCCAACGACCAAACCAGTTCCATGTCCGCGTTTCCAGGTCAGGGGTGCTAAAGGGCTTCCTGGGGCAAGAGTACCTCATGTTGAGGCTTTGGGGGGTAATAGGAGATGGGGGAGTGAGGCTGGGAGTCGTTCAGGCTTCCTTGGAGCTTGGCACCCGGGGGGCCCAACAGCACCGCCAACGCTGCCCCGAGAGCCAACGAGCCCAGCACACCGGCCAGCAGGATCAATGATCGTCGGGGACCGACTGGCCAAGGGCCCGTTTGGGCCTCGCCCACCAGCGAAAGCACGCTGGCTCGCTGGTCTGTCTTGAGCATGGCTTGAGCTACGGCGAGTTTCTGCTGAGCCTGACGCACTAATTGCAACTGATGTTCCACTTGAGCCGAGAGCGTGGCATAGGGGGCACGAAGCCGCGCCACCCGTTCCAGACGGCTTTGCAGTTGGCCAATGCGCAGTTGCAATTGGCGAATTTGCTTGCGTGATAGTTCTTGCTCTACTTCCAGTCCGGCCAGAGCTGTTTTCAGCTCCCGGCGAAGCCGCTTTCGCACCAACTCCTCGGCGTCCAAAGCCGCCCGCACTCGGGGATGCTCGGCAGTCAAGGCTCCTTGAAGCTGGGCAGTTCGCAACTGGGCATCAATCAGTCCCTCTTTGAGCCGACGCAACGCCGGCTGGCTCTCCAGCAGGCGATTGGGCGTGGCCAGCAGGCGATTGGGATTCTCTTGGACTTTTCGGAGCAGTAGAGCCAAGGTTTGTTGCTCAGCCAGGCGTTCCCGAGCCCGACGCAATTCACTCTCCAACTGGTTCAGTTGATCGCGTAGAGCACTTCCGGCGGCAGATTGTTCCAAATTGCGCAGTTCGGCCAGATCGGGACCCAATTGGGCTTCAATTTCTTGAAGCTGCTGCAAGTAGTGTTGGAGCTGCTCCTGGGCGACTTGGACTGCTGCTTGCAGCTCGGCCACGATGCTTTCGGCACGGTTGCGTCGCAGCTCCAACAGGGCTTGTTGCAACTGTTGGGCCACGGCCCGAGCCAAACGCACAGCTTGCTGACGATCGGGATGGCGCACCCGAAGGAACAAAATCTCGCTCTGACCCAACTCTACCCCTTGCGGTGGCTCCAGCCGCAGGCGACGGCGAAGTTGTTCCACGGCTTCGGAGGTGGAGCGGAAGGGATGGTTGGTCCAATACTTCACCTGATCCAAGGCCCGACGCAACACCCTTTCGGAGCGAGCCATTTGAAGGACGGTTTCTTGAGTCAACTTCATTTGCTCCAGATCGCGGAACCGACCTAGGGCTTCCCGGGGCATGGCTTCGTCGCGCAGAAGCAAGGTTTGGGTAGCTTCCCAGGGCTGGGGGACCATCACGATCCAAGCTCCGGCTCCCAATAGCCCCAACAGGCCCACAGCCAGCACCAGCCGGACCCGAGCCCGAATCAATGCCCAAATCTCTCGCAGGTGCACCGGTTGTTGCGATTGCATCCGCAGGGCTCCTTTTTGCCAAGAGGTGCTAAGGTAGGTGGCAATCCCCGTGCCAGCTCCAACCGCAAAAGCCGAACATTCACCATAACCCGCGAACAAACAAAGGGTTGGGATAGCAGAGGAGATCAGGAAGGATTGCCCCTGTTGCCACAAGGCAACACTTCCTCAACGGCTCTGTTGCTCTCAGGCAACGGTCAGGTGGTTTTGTCATGTGGGTGTGGCCCAAATCCCCTGGGTTTTTGCTTGCCCCGGCTCCTTTGTGCGGCATGGTTAAGACAGGGACGGAAAAGGGTGCCATTGCTGAAAGTGGAAAGCCGATGGAAGTGTTAACCAGCAAGTTGGCTTCCGGGTTTCGGGAGCTGGAAGGAGTTTGGGCACCGTGGTCGTCGGGGCAGAGGTTGCGAAGCCCTCAGTGGGCCAAGTGGTGGTGGGAACACTACGCCGAGGGCCGCGATCGGCTCTTTTTGCTCCAGGTCCAAGACCCATCGGGAGCCTGTGTGGGCCTGCTGCCCTGGTATCGGCGGCGTCACCCTTGGTTGGGCTGGGTGCTTCGCAGCTTGGGCGATCGGGAAGTGGCCACCGATCATGGCGATCTGGTCCTGGATCCCCGGTGGGCAGGGCCCGCCATCGCCACCTTGGCCCAAGGGCTGATCCAGCATGCCCGAGGGGTGGCGCGAAAGGGACAACCCGTCTGGGATTTGATCCATCTGGAAGGAGTGCCTTGTGGAGCATGCCACCTGTTGTGGCTCGTCTCGCGCCTGCTGACCCAAGGCATGGAGGTGTGGTATCGGCCCGATCAAGGTTTGTGGCAACTCTCCTTGCCCTCCAATTGGCAAGACTACCTGGCCCTGGTGTCCAAAAACCGACGCAAAAAGCTACGGCGTCTGTCTCGGGAGTTTTTCCAACCTGGCAGAGTTCAGCTCGTAGAAGCCCACGACGAAAAAACGCTGTGGAAGGTTTTTGATCACTTGGTTTGCCTGCACCAGAAGCGGTGGCAAAGTGCTGGTCAAAAGGGCTGCTTTGCCTCCCCGCGGTTTTTGCAGTTTCATAAGCAAGTGCTTCGCCACTGGGTTCCCCAAGGAAGTGCTCGGGTGTTCGTGCTCCATGTGGATGGCAAACCGGTGGCGGCAGAGTACCAACTTCGGGACACCAAAGCCCTGTTGCTTTACCAAGGGGGCATGGACCCTGAGGCTTCCGCTTGCAGTCCCGGCAAGTTGGCCCTGATTCATACTCTGCAATGGGCCATGGAGCAGGGCTACGAGTTGGTGGACTTTTTGCGGGGGGATGAGCCCTACAAGGGACACCTTCAGGCCAGACGATTTGCGTGTGTGAAGCTTCGGGTGATTGCCCCAGGCACAGCCAGTCGACTCAAAGCCCAATTGTGGTTGGCCGCCCATGGACTCAAACACCACTTGATCTCCCGAAAAAAAGCCCCCTCGTCTCCCAGTCCTGCCTCCTGGCGACGCCTCAGCTTGGATCTGTTGGCCCAATGGCTCTCCACACCGGCTCCTTACCCCTGGAACCGAAGTACTCCCTACCAAGACGATTCAAGAGCAGCCGCGGGTACGGAATCCACGGTGGCTGATGGATCGGCAAGCCGCCCGATGGCCGACTCTTTTTCTCCGGGCAAGGTCTAGTCAAGTGTCTGTGCTTCTTGGTTGTGCCGCACAGCTCCTTGGCGAAGCGGCACCTAAGGAGGCATTGGAACCCAAACCCTGCCAAGCTATCTTTGCGCAGAAGTCCCCCTGGCGGCTGAGCCGGAGAGAGCTTAGTGATGAGTTGGCTGGACCACCTGGAGCGTCGTTGGGGTCGTTGGGCCCTGCCTCAGTTGACTCTGGCCCTGCTGTGTTTGCAGGTGCCCGTGTATGTGATCAGTCTCTTTCAGCCGGAGTTGTTGGGGCTTTTACAATTGGTTCCCCAACAAGTGCTCCGGGGCCAGTGGTGGCGGTTGTTCAGCTTCGTGGCTGTGGCTCCCCAGATTCATCCGATTTTTGCGTTCTTTTACTTTTATTTGTTCTATCTGATGGGCACGGCTTTGGAGAGCCACTGGGGAGCATTTCGGTATAACTTGTACCTGCTTTTGGGTTATGTAGCCACGGTGGCCGCAGCGTTTGCCACCCCCACGGTGCCGACTCCTAACGCCTACCTGATGGCCAGTGTGTTTTTGGCATTTGCGTATCTTTACCCGGAGTTTGAGCTTTATCTTTTCTTTGTGGTTCCGGTTCAGGTGCGCTATTTGGCGTGGTTGACCTGGGCGGTGTATGGGTACGAGGTGCTTTTTGGCACCTGGGCCCAGCGGTTGGCCGTGGCCGCCTCGGTGGTGAACTTTTTTGTGTTCTTTGGAGTGTCGCTGCTTCGACGGATGCGCCAGGGAAGCCGCACCCGGAGATGGCACCGGCAAGTGCTCAGCTCCTCGGCCCCCAGTGCAGCCCGACATCAGTGCCGAATCTGCGGACGCACCGAAAAGACCGATCCCCAGTTGGAGTTTCGCTATTGTACCAAGTGTGTGGGCACGCCTTGCTATTGCGAGGACCACATTTTTAACCACGAACACTTGCAGCCTTCGGGCAGTGCCAGTTCGGCCGAAAATGGAAGCCGTTCTTGAGAATTGCCCAAATGTGTCCCACTCCCTGTGTCCTTCCTGCTCCCACCCTGCCCTTGGAAGGGTCCAGAGGATAGAATGAGTTGTTGCCAAATCCGACAACCTTGGGAGAAGTGGGCTCATGTTTATTTTTGATCGGGATCAAGATATTGACCATGTGCTTTCGGCCTGGCCTTATCGGCCAGGGGCATTGCAGGTGCGGATGGTTCAAACGCGCAGTGGTCGGGAAGTGATCCAGATGCGGGTGGAGCTGGGGATATTGCAAATGGAGGTGGAAGGCCGCCCTGACGGAACCCGACCCCATGGGGCCGACACTTATCT
Organism: Planctomycetota bacterium; assembly: GCA_024279285.1. Taxonomy (GTDB): domain Bacteria; phylum Planctomycetota; class Planctomycetia; order Pirellulales; family S012-138; genus S012-138. The sequence continues at coordinate 3,296 of JAJRRR010000201.1, read as the reverse complement.
GGACTACCTTCTGGCCCAAGAGTTCCACGATCCGGACCGCTTCCAACTCACGGCGGAAGATTGTGAGGAAATAGATCGGGAGTTCATGCAATTTTATCACCGGCGAATCAGTTGGCTGGCGATGCACCGGTATGAGGAGGCAGTTCGGGACGCCGATCATACGCTGGCCTTGATGGACTTTTGCCGTCGTCATGCCGAAGATCCCCAGTGGTTGTGGTCTCATGAGCAATACCGCCCCTTTGTCCTTTTTCATCGCACCCAAGCCGCCGCACTAGCTGCCCTGGACCACCATCAGCCTGAGGAAGCCATCAACCGCATCAACCAAGGTCTAGAGCAAATTGCCCAGTTTTATCGTCAGCACGATGCCGAAGAACACTGGGAAGAAGACGAACTGGTGCAGCGGCTTCGGGAACTTCGTGAGACGATTCGCGAGGATTTTCATGTCGGCAAGACTCTGGCCGAACAGCTTTCAGAGGCCATCGCCAGCGAGCAGTACGAGCTGGCCGCCCGTCTGCGCGACGAACTGCGGCGTCGCCAAGGACAAGACAAGTAATCTCCTTCCCAAACTCTCCTCCCTTATCTGGCCATTTTCTTAGATGAAGCAGGCTGATGCGGCATTTTGCAGCAGTTGCGGCATTTTTCCACAGGAGAGGACGAGCATCAGGGGGCAGAATGGGAGCAGAGGGTTTTACTTAAGTGCTTTTATTTTGGCTGGTTACTAAAAACTGCGTTCTTTTCTTGCTGGCAGCGGATTGGTTGGCACTGAGTTTGCCCAGTGGGAGAGGTGTTTCCCGTTGGGAAGTAACCACGAGGACTGGCCCGCGGGGCCTCTGAGGCATCGGGAGCAGGGCAGTGTGTGCCCCTGGCTGCCCTGCTGTGCCGGGGTGGGCCCGGCACGCCAGAGGCCCCTCTTTTTCTTTGGATTCCTCAAGATTCTGGTTGCCTATTCCTCTCCTCAAAGTGCTCCCAAGCCAAAGGACCAGAATCTGTGTCTCTTGCCACTTTCAAGCCGGTGCTCAGGTGTTCAGGATGAGACAAGACTCCTATGGTAGTTGGGAAAGAGGAGACAGTGTCCCTGTTTATTCCCTAGACGCCCGGTCCGGAAACTGCGGCGATGAGCACTTGGCCAGTTCGTTGGACACTTCGGGCTCAATGTCCCCAAACGGCGGCTCGCACGGGAACCCTGCACACGCCGCATGGGTCCGTGCGCACTCCTTGTTTCATGCCGGTGGGTACGCAAGGCTCGGTCAAGGGTCTGGCCCCCTGCTGGCTTCAACAAACCGGCACGCAGATGATCTTGGCCAACACTTACCACTTGGCCCTACGGCCCGGGGCGGAACTGATTGCTCAACTGGGCGGGATTCATCGTTTCATGGGCTGGTCAGGCCCGGTGCTGACCGACAGCGGGGGATTTCAAGTCTTCAGCCTGGCCCAACTGGTCCAAGTGGACGACTCCGGGGTGAGCTTCCGTTCCCATGTGGACGGTTCGCTGGTGCATCTGAGCCCTGAGCGGGCCGTGGAAATTCAACAACTACTGGGCAGCGATGTGGCCATGGTGTTGGACCATGTGGTCTCCTTGCCCAATCCCCCTCAAGTCATCCGCGAGGCCATGCTCCGCAGTCTCCGCTGGGCCCAACGCTGCCGGCAGGTCCACAGCAGAGAAGATCAGGCCCTGTTTGCCATTGTTCAAGGAGGGTTGGATGTGGCCTTGCGCCAGGAATGCTTGCAGCGGCTGGTGGAGATGGACTTTGCCGGTTATGCCGTCGGGGGGCTGAGCGTGGGAGAACCGCCGGAGGAGATGTATCGGGTACTTCGGGCCACGGTGCCCTCCATGCCGGAAGACAAGCCGCGTTATTTGATGGGGGTGGGCCGACCTCAAGACCTGCTGGAAGCCATCAGTTGTGGCATTGACATGTTTGACTGCGTCATGCCTACCCGAAACGGCCGCAACGCCATGGCTTTCACAGCCCAAGGGGTGATCCGCATCCGCAACAGTTGCTATCGGGACGATCCGCGTCCGCTGGAGCCCGGGTGCCCCTGTCTGGCCTGTCGGCACTCGCGGGCCTATCTGCGGCACTTGTTTCTGGCTCGGGAAATGTTGGGACCAGTGCTGCTCTCCCTGCACAACTTGACCTTCTACCAGCGCCTGATGCAACAGGCCCAACAAGCCATTGCCCAAGGGCACTTCGCCCAATGGAAACAAGAGCAATTGGTCCGATGGGCTTCGGCCAACTAACTCGTTGGACCTGTTGGGTACAACTTTTGTGCCGCACACCATCCCTAAGACCCACAAAGTTTCACTAACGCGAGGCTGCGGAGTCATTGGCTCCCTTGGCACTCAAGAGCAAAAGTTTCTTTGCCCTAAGGGTCTGCTGTCAAAGCCGTTCTGGGATTTGAACCGATAGGTACACAACGGCGAAGCAGAGTGCTTGCACCAGGGACTGTTGGCTCGTCGGAGAAAGAAGATGGCAAGGGCAATTGTTTTTCTTTTGGCCATAGGTGTGTCGGCTCCTTTTGTGGCAACGACAAGTGCCGATCAGACCCAGAAATCCTCTCCTCAAGTAGATTCCCAACGCCTGCAAAAACTCCACCAGCGGATCAACCGCCTGTTGGAACTCCATCGGCGACGCCAGCTCAACACCTGGGAACACAACCCTTGGGAAATCATGCACTACACGCTGGCCTATGGGGTGAAGTCCCGGGTGCATCTGGGAGGTCCTGGAGGACCCCTGCGACCGGCCATTGGGGTGTTGTGTTTCAACATCTCCTGTGCCGGCTACGGAACTTTTGAACCCTGGGGCGAGTTGCCCATCGCACGCGAAGGCGCCGGAGCCCAAGGACATCCTGGTCAGTTGCTGGCCATTCTGGCCCAATGCCGACTCAAGAAAGACTATCCAATCGTCGTTCAAGGTCGCCGCTTCACGGTGGCCGACCTGATTGAAAGCGAAAAACGCTCCTGCCAAGAAGGCATTGAGCTGACTTTCAAACTCATCGGACTCTCCTACTATCTTTCCACAAAAGACACCTGGGTGGGGGCCGACGGTCAGCGATGGTCCATTGCCAAACTGCTACGCGAAGAAATCAACACTCCCGTGCTGGACGGAGCTTGTGGGGGCACTCATCGGTTGATGGGCTACAGCTACGCCGTGTGGAAGCGACGCCGGGAAGGGCTTCCCATGGACGGCCAGTTCCGCCGAGCCGAAAAGTATCTCCAGGACTACCACCGCTGGACCTTCAAGCTCCAAAATCCCGACGGATCCTTCAGCACCCGTTGGTTCGCCGGACCGGGAGACTCT